>NZ_JBAKHL010000046.1:0-49915 GCF_036902715.1 Micromonospora sp. CPCC 205546 | reverse complement strand
CCGACCCAACCTCCGCGCGATCGACCGCATCGACTCACCCTCAGCCCGACCCAACCCGATCTGCTCCCGCTCCAGCGAACTCAACCTTGATGCCACGACCACCCCAACGAAGATCCCGGAAGGGTGTTGCAACCACCGGTTGAGTCCGCCCCGGGGGCCGGCAGCTGCCAAGATCGCGAAGCGGAGCCCCCGGTCGGTCGGGCGGGCACGAAGAACGACGGACACCGCCGGGCGAGACCGGCAGCCGGCCCACGAACCGGAGCGCGGCAGGCCCGCGCATCAGGCCGAGTGGGAGCCGCGGCCCGACTGGTAGGGACGTCCGCGCAGGCCGCCCGAGCGGCGATAGGAGACGGAGCCGCCGTTGGCCGCCGCCGGCAGGTCGGCCGGGCGGTCGAGGCCCATCGCGGCGCGGCGTACCACCTCGCGCTGGGCCGCCAGGCGACGCTGCGCCTCGCGGCGGGCCGCCGCCCGGCGGGCCTGTTCCCGTCGCACCTCGGCCTGCCGGGCGGCCAGCCACGCCGCCTCCCGGGCCCACGCCCGCCGCCGCCGGCGGTCCGCCACCGCCAGCCGCCGCAGGTGTACGACGTACGCGACCAGCAGGGTGGCGGTGACCCCGAAGCTGATCCAGAAACCGGGGCTGACCACGATCACGCCGATCAGCTCGACGAAGTTGAGCAGGAGCAGTGCGGCGAGCACCCGGCGGCGCCGGTAGACGGCGGGGGCGTGGTGCCGGCGGGGCGGCGGACGGCGGCGGCCCTTCCGGGGGGCCGGGGGGACGGCGCGCAGCCGCTTCGACCGGCGCGGGGCGGGGGGCGCGGAGACCGGCGCGGAGAGCCCGCCCGTGCCCGCGTCCTCACTCAGGGTGATGACGAGGCTACGCGGAGGATGCACCGGGCGGCGCCCCGGCACAGTGCGGCGCCGCCGGCGGCGCTGGAGCACCCGCGCCGTCGACTGCGCCCGCTCCGCCACCAGCCGCTCGGTGGCGTCGTACCGGCGAACCAGCGCCGGGGCGAGGGCGAGCAGACCGGCGGCGGCGAGGACGGCGAGGAGCACCGAGGTCGGCACCCTCACCCCTCCCGTCACCGAGTTCGGAGCAACCACTGCCCGGCCGCAGGATCTTCCACCGATCGTGGTCGGATACGCGGATCGTACGGATGGAGCAGCGCTTGCCACAGCTTGCAGTTACTTGAGGTTACGGGCCGTGGACGCGGATGCTGACACGCCGCGCCGATCCCGTGCGTGGGACGGCTCACCCCGTGGTGGCGCGCACCCGGTGCCAGCGGGCCAGCAGCCCACCCTCGGCGGCGACCTCCTCGCTGGTCATCGCGTAGCCGATGTGGTCCCGCCACGCACCGTCGATGTGCATGTAGCGCACGTGGTACGACTCCTCGCGGAAACCCAGCTTCTCCACCACCCGCCGCGACGGCCGGTTCTCCGGGCGGATGTTCACCTCGACCCGGTGCAGCCCGCCCACGCCGAACGCGTGGTCCACCGCGAGCGCCAGCGCGGTGGGGATGACGCCGCGACCGGCCACCCGGGAGTCCACCCAGTAGCCCACGTACGCCGAGCAGAACGCCCGCCGCACGATGCTGCCCACGTTGAGGTGGCCGACCAGCCGTTCCCGGCCGCCCTCACGCAGGCAGACGGCGAACGGCATCCCCTCGCCGGTGCGCGCCGAGCGGCGCTGGTCGCGGTGGACCCAGCGGAACGCGGCCGGCGAGTTCAGCTCGTGCCAGCTTCCGGGCAGCGACGACTCCCACGGCACGAGCCACTCCCGGTTGGCGCGACGCACCTCCGACCAGGCGGCGGCGTCCGAACGCCGGTAGGGCCGCAGCAGCACCGGCCCGTCGGTCAGCACCGCCGGCCACCCCGGCGCCCGCCCGAGACCGAACAGACTCACCGACCAGAACCTCCGCTCGCGACCGACGACGCCGATGCCCGGCCAACGCGCCCGGGCGCGGTCCTCCCGCTCGCGACCGCGGGGCCCGAGGTCGCGATCCGCGCGCTCACCGGCGCCGGTCCAGCAGGAGGACGTCCACCGTGGAACCCGCCGCCGCGGTGGTCACCCGCTCGCCGAGCACCATCAGCCCGTTCGCCTCGGCCAGCCCCGAGAGGGTGTACGGACCGCCGTTGAGCGGCTGCACCGTGTAGCCGCCGCCGCGCCGCTCGGCGACGTGCGCGGGACGGAACTCGCGCAGGCCCACCGGGGAGGAGATCGTCTCCAGCAGGTGCGCGCGGACGCTGGGCCGGAACACCGGCTCCGCCCCGGCCAGCAGGTTGATCGCCGGACGGGCCAGCACCTCGAAGCCGATGAGCGCCGAGCCGGTGTCGCCGGGCAGGCAGACCACCGGCACCTCCTCGGCGCCGACCGTGCCGAAGCCGAGCGAGGTGCCGGGATAGAGCGCGACCTCCGTGAAGGTGACCGGGCCGGCGCGGCTGCCCTCCCGGCGGGAGAGGATCCGCCGCACCATGTCGCCCGGCCCGGTGCCGGTGCCCCCGGTGGTGATGATCAGGTCGGCGCGCAGCGTCTGGTCCTCCAGCAACCCGCGCAGCCCTTCCGGATCGTCGTCGCAGATGCCCACCCGGTACGCCAGGGCGCCCACCTCGGCCGCGGCGGCGGTCAACGCGTGCGAGTTGGCGTCGACCGTCTGGCCGGGCTGGCTGCCCCGCCCCACGTCGACCAGCTCGTCGCCGGTGGCCACGATGACCACCCGGGGACTGGGCCGGACCACGACGTGCCCGATGCCGGTCGCGGCGAAGACCGCCACCAGCGCCGGCGAGACGTAGGTGCCGGCCCGGGCCAGCAGGGTGCCGGCGGGCAGCTCCTCGCCGGCCCGGCGCACCCCGTAGCCCCGTTTGGGCACGCGGAAGATCTCCACGGCGGCCATGCCCTGGTCGGTCCACTCGACCGGGACGACCACGTCCGCGGCGAGCGGCAGCGGCGCCCCGGCGGCGACGGAGAAGCAGGCGCCGGGGGTGAGCCGCACCGGCCGCCAGCTCGCCGCGCCGAGGTCGCCGACGACGTTGAGCCGGACGTTGCGCCCGCCCGGCCCGCCGGACTGGGTCGGGACGTAGCCCACGCCCCGACCACCTCCGGAGATGTCCTCCCAGCGCGCCGCGTACCCGTCCACGGCCGACTGGTCGAAGGCCGGGAAGGAGTGCGGCGCGACGACGTCCTCGGCGAGGACGTTGCCGTGCGCCTGGGTGAGGTCGAGGTCGAGCGGAGGCAGCGCGCGTAACCTGCGCAGCACGCTGCCCAGGTAGTCGGCGAGCGGCGTCAACTCGTTCGCGGCCGCCTCGGCGTCGGCCGACGCTGTCATGTACCAGTCACGCCCGACGCGTCGGTGTTGACGAACTCGGCCAGCCACTTGCGGAACTCGGCGCCGAGGTCGTCGCGCTCGGCGGCGATCTGCACCACGGTCTGCAGGTAGCCCAGCGGCATGCCGGTGTCGTAGCGGGTGCCCCGGTAGACGATCGCGTGCACCGGCGTGCCCTCGTTGCGCAGCAGCTCCATCGCGTCGGTGAGCTGGATCTCCCCGCCGCTGCCCGGCTCCGTCCGCCGGATCGCGTCGAAGACGCTGCTCGGCAGCACGTAGCGGCCCAGCACCGCGAGGTTGCTCGGCGCGTCCTCCGGCTTGGGCTTCTCCACCATGCCGGTGACCCGGACGACCTCGCCGATGTCGGTCAGCTCCGCCTCCGCCGGTTCCACCGAGGCGATGCCGTAGCGCTTCGTCTCGGCCGGGTCGACCTCGAAGAAGGCCAGCACCACGCCGCCGGTGCGCGCCTGGAGCTCCAGCATGGCCGGCAGCAGCGGCTCGGCGGGCTTGACGAACTCGTCGCCCAGCAGCACCGCGAAGGGCTGGTCGCCCACGTGCGACTCGGCGTAGCCGACGGCATGGCCCAGGCCGAGCTGCTCGGGCTGGCGGCAGGTGTAGATCTCGGCCAGCTCGCTGGGGCCGCGCACGGCGGCCAGCCGCTCGGTGTCGCCCTTCGCCTCCAGCCGCGCCTCCAGGTCGGGGCGGCGGTCGAAGTGGTCGACCATCGATGTCTTGCCGCGCCCGGTGATCAGCAGGACGTCACCGATGCCGGCCTGGGTGGCCTCCTCGACGATGTACTGCAGCACCGGCCGGTCGACCACCGGGAGCAGCTCCTTGGGCACCGCCTTCGTGGCCGGCAGGAACCGGGTGGCCAGACCGGCGGCCGGGATGACGGCCTTGACCGCGCGGGAGCGACCGGTTGCGGCGGTCGCCGATGAGGGGTTCGCTGAGTGCTCCGACATGTCGCGAGACTATCGGCCACGGCTCTGTCGTGGAGGGTGAGGACCGGAAGACGCGCCGCCGCAGGGACCCGGCCCCACCGGGTCGGGCACGGCCGGCGTGCTGCCCGGCGCGGCGTCGGTGGGATCGGCCGGTTCGGGGCGGGCCCGGCCCGGCTGACGGGGGGCGCCGGCGCGCGGCATCCCGTCCTCGGGGGTGACCGCCGCGGCCGGGACGGGGATCTCGCGCGCCGGCGGTCCGGTCCGCTCCTGCGCGATCCGCCAGGTGTCGCGGCCGGCCGCCTTGGCGGCGTAGAGCGCGTCGTCGGCGGCGTCCAGCACCTGTTGACCGGTGCCGCCGTGGTCGGGGTGCACGGCGATGCCGATGGAGACGGTGACCCCGATGGCCACGGCGGTCCCGCCGTGCCCGTCGGCGGCGATCGGGTCGTTACGGATCGTCGCGCCGAGCCGCTCCGCGACGATCGCCGCGCCCCGGGCGTCGGTCTCCGGGAGCAGCAGCACGAACTCCTCGCCGCCCTGCCGGAAGGCGAGGTCGACCTCGCGGATCTCGCCGCGCACCCGGCGGGCGAACTCGGCCAGCACCGCGTCGCCGGCGGCGTGCCCGTAGGTGTCGTTGACGTTCTTGAACCGGTCCAGGTCGAGGGCGAGGACGCTGAGCATCCGGCCGAAGCGGCTCGCCCGCTCTACCTCCCGCCGGATCGACTCCCGCAGGTAGCGGTAGTTCCACAGCCCGGTGAGCGGGTCGGTCAGCGAGAGCCGCTGGGCCTCCTCGTGCACCCGGACGTTGTCCACCGCCACGGCGGCGTGGCCGGCGAAGGTGCGCAGGGTGACCAGGTCGTCGTCGTCGAACTCGTCCGCGCCGAGCCGGTCGTAGAGGGCCAGCACGCCGACCGCCCCGGGCGGGGCCGTCGGCTCCGACCCGGCGCGGGGGCCCGGGGAGTCGCCACGGGCGGCGTCGGGCGGGACCGCCGTGCCGGGGGCGGCGAACGGCACCGCGATGTACGTCCGGCAACGCGGCTCCCCCGGCGGCGCGGCGGAGGGCTCCACCCGGCCCCGGCGCGGCTCCCCGGTCGCCGCGACGGCGCCCACCACGCCGCTGCCCAGCGGCACCCGCAGCGGTTCCGACCGTTCGTCGTCCGTGGCGGACCCGTCCAGCCCCTCCGTGCACTGCGCGACGAGCACACCTCCCTCGTCGACCAGCAGCACCGCCCCGGCCCGGGCGCCGGTCGCGGCGATCGCGCTATGCAGGATCACCCGCAGGATGCGTTGCAGGTCGTGCGTGCTGGCCAGGGTGTCCCCCAGCACCGCGAGGTGCCCGCGAAGCTGGTCCCGGCTGCTGGTCAGCGCCGCCACGTAGGTGCCCGTCTCACGGGTCATCCGGTTGAACGCGCCGGCCAACCGGCCGATCTCGTCCCGGCTGCGTACCGGCACCCGGGTGGTCAGGTCGCCGCGCGCCACCCGGTCCACCGCACCGGCCAGCTCGACCAGCGGACGGGTGGTCACCCGGGCCAGCCGCCAGGCGACCACGAGGGCCAGCAGGGTCGCCACCAGCACCGCCGAGCCCAGTGCGACGTACAGGCCCCGGGGCTGCTCGCTCGGCACCGAGAGCACCAGGGGCAAGGGCTGCCCGGCGGACGGGTCGACCCGCCGGACGTACCGGCCGTCCGGGGTCTCGGTGACCCGCTCACCGCGCAGCCGGCCGGCGGCGGCGAGCACGGCGTCGCGTACGCCGGTCGACTCGGTGCTGTGCGCGAGCCGGACGGGCGCCACGGCGTCGTCGAGCAGGGTGACCGCCACCCCCGTCACGGCCGCGAGGCGCGCCACGAAGACCGGGTCGACCGGCTGCGCGGCGGTGACCGTGCCCAGCGGCCCGCCGGCCCGGTCGCGCAGGTCGGCCCGGGCCGCCAGCGCCCGCACCGGCCCGACGGCCGGTGCGGCGGCGCAGTCCCGCCAGGGCTCCGCGGGGCCGCCGGGGCTGGCGTAGGTGACCCGGCCCGTCACGTCGGTGATCCGCACGGCGGCGGCCAGGTTGCGGCGGACCACCTGGCTCGCGGCGGCCGGCCGGTCGCTGGTCAGGGCGATCGCGTCGGCGGCGGCCCGCAGTTGCTGACAGAGGGCGGCGACGGAGGTGCGCACGGTCGCGGCGGCCACCGCGAGCCGCTCGGTGGAGCGGCTGGAGTCGACCGCCGCCACGGTCGCCCCGACGAACATCACCCCGAGCACCACCGGGCCGAGCGCCACCGCCAGGAAGGCTGTGGTCAACCGCCCGCGTAGCGTCACTCGGTCCCCCCGGAAGTTCCGCCGCCGTTGCTTGCGATGCTGACACAGAGCCACCAGGTGACAAACGTTGCGTCAGGAGTGTTGCGTGCCCGATTTCTCTGATGGAGCGGAAGAAGCGAAGCGGGACGCGCGCGCCGCCGTGCTCGCCCGCCGCCGGGCGCTGACCGCGCCGCAGCGGGCCGACGCCGCCGGGCGCGTCCAGGCCGAGCTGGTGGCTCTCGTACGCCGGCTGCGCCCGACCCGGATGACGGCGTACGTGCCGGTCGGCACCGAGCCGGGCGGGCCCGACCTGCCGGGGGTGCTGCACGCGGCCCTGCCGCCGGGCGGGGAGCTGCTGATGCCGGTGCTCCGCGACGACCTCGATCTCGACTGGGCCGCCTGGAGCGGGCAGGACGCCCTGGTGGCCGCCGGGCGGGGGATGCGCGAGCCGGCGGGGCCGCGACTGGGCCGGGCGGCGGTCGCCGGGGCGCAACTCGTGGTGGTGCCGGCGCTGGCCGTGGACCGCCGGGGGCTGCGGCTGGGCCGAGGCGGCGGCTCGTACGACCGGGCGCTGGCCCGGGTGCCGGCGTCCGCCCTGACCGTGGTGCCGCTGCACGACGGCGAGCTGGTGGAGGCGCTTCCGGCCGAGCCGCACGACCGACCGGTACGCGCGGTCGTCACGCCCGCCGACGGGCTGCGTACGCTGGACGGCGCCCCGGGGGGCGTGACGGGTGTCGCGCCCCACACTTCCGCTGGACGAATCCGGGGGCGATGACGCACCATTGGCACTCGAATACGTCGAGTGCCAACCGGCCGTGTCCAAGATCCGGAGGAGAACGTGCCCACGTACCAGTACGCCTGCACCGCGTGCGGCCACCAGCTCGAGGCGGTGCAGTCCTTCTCCGACTCGCCGCTGACCGAGTGCCCGGCGTGTGAGGGACGGCTGCGGAAGGTGTTCAACTCCGTCGGCATCGTGTTCAAGGGGTCGGGCTTCTACCGCACCGACTCGCGCTCGTCCGGCTCGGAGACCTCGAACGGCGCCGCCACCAAGCCCGCGAAGTCCGACTCCTCCTCCGGCGGTGACTCCGGCTCGTCCGGCAACTCGACCGCCGCGTCCTCGGGTTCGTCCTCGTCCTCGTCGGGCTCGTCGTCGTCGGGCACGGGCGGATCCTCCGGCGGCGGGGGCAAGACCCCGACCGCCAGCACCGCCGGCGCCTCCTGACCCGCGCCGCGTCGGCCCCGGGCGGCGTGGCCGGGTCAGTCCCAGTGCGGGGGGCGCTCCGCGAGCAGCCAGTCGTCGTTGCCGCCGGAGCGCTCGCCCCAGCCCCGGTCGGTGTCGTCGGCGGTCTGCTCGGGCAGCACGACGAAGTCGTCGCTGAGGTCGACCGTGCGGTCGTCGTCGCCGCGTACCGCCGGGGTGCCCGGATCCTCGGTGATGCTCACGAGCGGCAAGACTAGCGCAGCGGTGACCGGGGGGGGACGGGCGACGAACCGGCGGACCGCCGCGTCCGGCCGGCCCGGAGGCCGACGCGTTGGTAGCGTCGGACGGCGTGACGACCCCCACCTCCGGCGGCTCCCCCGACGAGTACTGGCGGCGCCCCGACGCCTCGTCCGAGCGCCCCCCGGGGCCGACGGCGTCGCCCCCGGCGCGTGGGAGCGGCTACCCGGGCCCGCCCCCGACCACCCCGCCGCCGCCCGGATGGCGTCCACCGGTGCACCTGCGACCGCCGCCGCCCCGGCGACTGCCGCCGCAGGACATGGCGGGACTCGACGCGGACGAACAGCGGGCGCAGCGGCTCACGTACGGCGTGGGCACGGTGGCCGGGGTGGTGCTGGTGGTCCTGGTCTGCGTGCTCTGCTCGCGGCTCCTGTTCTGACCGCTGCCGGCCCGACCCGCCGCCGGCGGCCCGCCGCGAGGTGTCAGAAGGTGTTGCCCCAGACGGTCTCGGCACCGGAGTGCCCGGTCAGGTAGACGTAGACGAGGCTGACGACGCCGAGCGCCACCACCGCGACCGACAGCACCGGGGTGACCCAGGAGGGCAGCTTCGGCACCCGCCGGTACCCGCTCGTCACCACGAGCAGCAGCAACGACGCCACCGCCAGCGGCAGGACCCAGCGGAACAGGATGTCGCCGTAGCGCGAGTGCTCGAAGATCTGCGCCACGATCGGGCCCTGCATGCCCCGTGCCACGAAGGCGTCGGTCAGCTCCTCGCCCGACTCGACGGCGACGAAGGCCGACACCGGCGCCACCACGGCGAGGATCGCCACCGCCCAGTCCAGCCGCGACCGGAACCGGGGCAGCGCCACGTACGCGGCGGAGAGCAGGGCCAGCAGCGGCACGAGCACGACGACCGCGTGGACCACCAGCACGTGGGCGGGCAGACCCAGGATCTCCTTGAACATCCACACCTCCGGCGGTACGCGGTCGAGGGGTGCCAGCGTACGGCGCGCCGGTTCCCCCGCCCAGGTCGTCTCGACCGACGACACGCACCCGGAGCCGGTCCGGTTCACCTCCCTCGGTGACGACGCCCGCCGCCCGGACGACCGCGCGGGCTGTGGCCGGCGCCACCCTGCCGCGGAGGCCGGTTGTCGGTCCCCGGGCCGCGTGCTGTCATTGGCACATGCCCGGTGGCGAGGAACTGCTCCGGTCGAGGGGCCTGCGGGTCACCCGACCGCGCCTCGCCGTGCTCGACGTGCTGGCCGCCGGCGGTCACCTGGAGGTCGACGAGATCACCCGCCGGGTCCGCCAGCGCCTCGACTCGGTCTCCACCCAGGCCGTCTACGACGTGCTGGGCGCCCTCTCCCGGGCCGGGCTGTCCCGCCGCATCGAGCCGGCCGGCAGTCCCGCCCGCTACGAGGCCCGCGCCGGGGACAACCACCACCACGTCGTCTGCCGGGGCTGCGGCGAGATCGCCGACATCGACTGCGCGGTCGGCAGCGCGCCCTGCCTGGATCCGGACATCGCCCACGGGTTCGAGGTCGACGAGGCGGAAGTGACGTTCTGGGGCCTCTGCCCCACCTGCCGGGCCCGCCGTTCCGCCGACGACTGACGGCCGGCGGCTCTCCGCGCGGCGCGCGGCGGCACTGCGTGGCACGCTTGGTCGGTGGACTCCGATGACCTCGGTCTCTTCGGTCCGGGTTCGGTCACGTGGAAGGTGCACGAGGAGCCGATCCTGATCGTCGCCGGCCTGCGTTCGCTCTACCTCCAGTCGCTGCATCCCCGGGCCATGGCCGGGGTCGCCCAGAACAGCAACTACCGCTCCGACGCCTGGGGTCGCCTGGTGCGCACCGCCACCTACGTGGGCACCACCATCTACGGCACCACCGCCGAGGCGGAGGCCGCCGGGCTCCGGGTGCGCCGCCGGCACGCCCGCCTGCGGGCCACCGACCTGTTCAGCGGGGAGGAGTTCCGGGTCGACGACCCCGAACTGCTGCGCTGGGTGCACGTCACCGAGGTCGAGTCGTTCCTCGACACGGCCCGTCGCGCCGGGCTGCCGCTGACCGCCGACGAGATCGACGGCTACTACACCGAGCAGCGACGCTCCGCCGCCCTGGTCGGCCTCGATCCGCAGACCGTCCCGGGCACGGCCGCCGAGGTGGCCGACTACTACCGCCGGATCCGCCCGCGACTGCGGATGACCCGCGAGGCGGCGGAGACGGCGCTCTTCCTCACCGCGCCACCTATCCCGTGGAAGCTGAGCCTGCCCGCCCGGATCGGGCTCAACCTCGGCCCGCCCCGCTGGGCGTACTTCGGCATCGCCGCCACCGCGCTCGCGCTGCTGCCGGCCTGGGCCCGGCGGATGTACGGCGGGCTCGGCCTGCCCACGACCGCGCTCTCCGCCGACCTGAGCGTGCGGGCGCTGCGGCTGACCCTCGCCACGGTGCCGCGCCGCTGGCGCGAGGGCCCGTTGCAGCAGGCCGCGAAGGAACGCGCGGCCCGGCTCACCGGCACGCCGGCCTGACGGGAGCACGCCCGAGCCAGGCTGCCACCTGGGCCCGGGGCGCTCAGTCCCTGCCGGGCACCGCGTCGCTCGCGCGCTCGACCACCGGGTCGCTCGCGCGCTCGACGGCCGCCCACGGCTCCTTGCCCGGCGCCTGCGCCCCCACCGGACAGGTGCGCCGGTAGTCGCACCAGCCGCAGCGCGGCCCCGGCGTGGTCGGGAAGGCCTCGTCGGGGTCCTCCCCGTCGGCGACCGCCCGCTCGGCGGCCATGATGTCGCGGGCGGTCTCCTCCGCCCGGGTGAGCTGCCGGGCCAGCGACTCCGCGGTGTGCTCGTGCGCCGCCACCGTGCCGCTCGGCAGGTGGTGCAGCTCCACGCGGCGGCACGGCCGGCGGAACACCCGCTCGGCGGCGTACGCGTAGAGCGCCAGCGCCTGCGAGCCGCGCGCGTCGTCGGCGTCCAGCCCTGTGCGGCCCGTCTTGTAGTCGACGATCACCAACTCCGGGCCGTCCGACCCGGGGCGGGAGTCGATCCGGTCGGCGCGGCCGTTGAACGCCAGCACGGCGGTCTTGACCGCCACCACCCGCTCCACGCCGAGCGGGTCGGCGTCGGGCTCCAGGGTCTCGACGTAGGACTCCAGCCAGCCCAGGGCCCGCCGGTAGGCCGCCCGCTCCTGCTCGTCGTCGCGGTAGCCCTCGCGCACCCAGGTGCCCTTGAGCAACGCGGCGAGCGCCTCGGGCCGACGCCGCTCGGGACTGAGGGCGTACCAGTTCTTCAGGGCGGTGTGCACGCTCGCACCGAGGGAGTTGTGCGCCCACGGCGGGCCCTTCTGCGGGGCCGGACGGTCGACGTAGGAGTAGCGGTAGCGCCGTGGGCAGTCGGCGTAGGCGCCGAGCTTGCTGGGCGTGCAGACGAAGAGCCGCTCCGGCATGCCCTCGAAGCCGAGCTGCTCGGGCTGACCGCCGCGGGGCCGGGGGGCGCGCCCGCCGCTGGTGGAGGACCGTCCGGCTGAAGAGGCTCGTCGCACACCGCGATCCTGCCATCCGCCCCCGACGAAACCGACCGCCGGTCAGGCCATGTTGGCGTACTGGGTGACGAAGGCGGCCACCGCGTCCGCGATGAGCTGCACCGCGATCGCGGCCAGCAGCAGACCGGCGATCCGGGTCAGCACCTCGATCCCGCCGGGTCGCAGGATCTTGACGATCCCGCCGGAGAACCGGAGCACGATCCAGACGGTGAGCATCACGGCCACGATCGCGGCGGCGATGGCCGAGACGTCCGCCCCGCCGTCGGCCTGCTGGACGAAGAGCATGGTGGCCACGATGGCGCCGGGACCCGCCAGCAGCGGCGTGCCCAGCGGCACGAGGGCGATGTTCGAGGTGGCCTGCTGGCTCGGGTCGTCGGCCTTGCCGGTCAGCAGCTCCAGCGCCACCAGGATGAGCAGCAACCCGCCGGCGGCCTGGAGGGCCGGCAGGTCCACGTGCAGGTAGTCGAGCAGCGTCTGCCCCGCCACCGCGAAGATCACGATCACGCCCAGCGCCAGGGCGACGGCCTGCCAGGCCGCCCGGTTACGGTCGCGCGCCGTCAGCGGGCCGGTCAGCGCCAGGAAGATGGGCATCATGCCCGGCGGGTCGACGATCACCAGCAGGGTCACGAAGACCTCGCCGAACAGCTTGGCATCCACGTGATCAACGTAGCCGTGCCGCCGGAGGCGGAAACGCGGATCAGCCGGAAGCGACCTCGGTCACTCCGCGCGCCTCGGCGACGATCCGCTCGTACGCCCCGGGGTCGGTGGTGAACGCGCCGAGCCGGACGGTCTTGTGCGTGCCGTGGAAGTCCGACGAGCCGGTCACCAGCAGGCCCAGCTCGCCGGCCAGGGCCCGCACGTGCGCCCGCTCGGCCGGGGTGTGGTCCTCGTGGTCGGCCTCCAGCCCCGCCAGCCCGATCGCGGCCAGGTCGGCGATCAGCTCGTCGGGCACGATCCGCCCCCGACGGCTGGCCCGGGGGTGGGCGAACACCGGCACGCCGCCCGCCGCGCGCACGAGCCGGACGGCGCGGAAGACGTCGATGTCCTCCTTGGGCAGCCGGTAGCGCTCGCCCAGCCAGTCCGGCCCGAACGCCTCCGTGGTGGTGGCCACCAGGCCGGCCCGGATCAGCGCCTGCGCGATGTGCGGCCGGCCCACGGTCCCGCCGGCCGCGCCGGTCAGGATCTCCGGCCAGCTCACGTCGATCCCGTCGGCCCGCAGCAGCGCCACGATCCGCTCGCCCCGCTCCTCCCGGGCGGCCCGCACCCGGGCGAGTTCCGCGACGAGTTCCGGGGCGTCCGGATCGAACAGGTACGCCAGCAGGTGCAGCGGCAGCGCCGGCTCCTCGCCGTACCACCGGCAGGAGAGCTCCGCGCCCCGGACCAGGCTGAGCCCGGCCGGCAGCGCCTCGACGGCCGATGCCCAGCCGGCCGTGGTGTCGTGGTCGGTGATCGCCACGACGTCCAGCCCCGACTCCGCCGCCGCCCGCACCAGCTCGGCCGGGCTGAGCGTGCCGTCGCTGGCGGTGGAGTGGGTGTGCAGGTCGATCCGGGGTGCCGCGCTCATCGGCCCGACGCTACCGGCCGGCGGACCGCCCCGGGCACGCGGGCGCGCGCTCAGGAGCGGCGGTCGCCGCCCACCGGCACCGGGCGCATCCCGGCGGGCAGGCCGGTCACGGGCGCGGGGAGGGCCGCTTCGCCGTCGAGCACGCGGCCCACCTCGACCCGGACGAGCTCACCGGCAGCGTCGGAGTAGTGGGCCGTGCCCTGCGGCGTCCAGGCGACCGGTCCGGCCACGGGCGGCCCGGCCGGGCGGGTCGCCGGTGCGGGGGCGAGCCGGTCCAGGTCGACCAGCAACGCGCGGTCCCGCGCGCCCGCCTTCCCGTTGACCAGGAGCCACCGGCCGTCGGCCGAGACGGCGCCGGCCGCGTCCCCGGCCAGGATGGGCCCGCAGCCCGTCCGCACCGGGGCCAGGTTCCGGGCCGGATCGAGCAGGGCGACGCAGGGCCGGCGCGGGGTGCCGGCCGACACCAGCGCGACGACCAGTCCGTCGGGACGCGTGCCGTGGACGTGCAGGGCCGCGTCGCCCGCACCGTGCGGGGGACCCGCCGCCGGACGCCACAGGGCGTGACCGGGCCGGGCCGGGTCGAGGCGGACCAGGACGGTGTCCCCGGCGAAGCCGACGGGCGCCGCGGCGGGCGGCACCGGAGTGCGGGCCGCGCCGACGACCTGGGTGCCGACGATGCCCGCGACGACCAGGTCCGTCCCCTCCCGCCAGGCGACCTGCCGCCCGTCGGGACTGAGGACGATGTCCCGTGCCCCGGCCAGCAGCAGGTGTGCCGCGCCCTGCGGCTGCACGACCCACAGCGAGCGGCCGGCCGCCGTCGGCACGCCCACCACGGCCCAGCCGGCCCCGTCGGGGAGCCGCTGGGCGCGCTCGGCGGCCGCGCCCACGTCGGGCAGGACGAGCCGCTGCCCGGCGGCGGTGACCAGCACGTCGTTGAGGATGAGGTCCACCTCGCCCCGCACCAGGTCGGGCTGCGGGGCGGCCGAGAGCTGCGGGGTCGGGTCCGCCAGCGGCGAGGCGTACGGGTCGCCGAGCACCACGGTGGGATGGGTGGGCCGCCCGGGCTGCTGCCCCAGCTGCGCCATTCCGGCGCTGACCGTCACGGTGGCCACCGCGGCGAGGGCGATCCCGGTCAGCGTCCGCCGGCGCCGGGACCGGTCGGCCCGCCGGATCGCCAGTCCCGCCGGATCGGCTACGAGCGGGCGCGCGACGGACACCCGGCGGGCGAACGCCTCCCGTACCGCCTGCTCCAGCTCGTCCTCGGTCACGGCGAATGGACGCGTCGGGCCGTCGGTCCGGTTGTCACCTGGACCGGCGGGACGGCTCACCGGTGCTCTCCGGCCCGGCCGGCCGGTACGACCGGGAAGGCGGCCTGCCGGCCGCGCTGCTCGTCGCGGGCGGCGGCCGACGCCGCCTTCGAGCCGGCCCGCGCCCCCGAGGCCACGGGCACCGGGTCCTCCGCCGGCTCGGCGTCCGGCACGGGCCCGGCGACCGCCCCGGGGAGCCCGCACTGCTGCGTGTGCCCGGCCGCGGGACCGCCGGGGACGGCAGCGGTGGCGGTGCCCGCCGACCTGCCCGGCACGGCGGGCGCGCCCTCCCGGCTGGCCGGTGCGACGGCTGGTGAGGCGTTCGTCGCCGCGACCACGGCCGCCGCGTCCTCGCCCACCACCATCGTCGGCGCCCCGTAGGCGGTCGCCGGGCGGATCGGCGCACCACCGTGGGCCGGAACGGGCCCGCCGGTGTCGGAACGCCCGGCGCCGTCGCGGGCGGGGACGGAACGCCCGGCGCCCTCGGGGGCCGGGCCGGGCCGGTCGACACCCCCGCGGGCGGGGGCGGGCCGGTCCTTGCCGTCGACCGGGGTCGGATCGACCCCGGTCGGCAGGTCGAGGGCGGCCTCGGCACCCATCCGGCGGCGCAGGGTGCCCAGTGCGCGCGAGGTCTGGCTCTTCACGGTGCCCGGCGAGATGCCGAGCAGTGCGGCGGTCTGCGCCTCGGACATGTCCTCGTAGAAGCGCAGCACGAGCACCGCCCGCTGCCGGCTGGGCAGCGCGCTCAGGTGGCGCCAGAGCAGGTCCCGGTCGAGCTGCTGCTCGATCTCGTCGACGCCGGCCCGCTCCGGCAGCACCTCCGTGGGACGCTCACCGTGCCAGCGCCGGCGCCACCAGCTGGTCGACGTGTTGATCATGACCCGGCGGGCGTACGGCTCGATCGCCTCGATCCCGCCGAGCCGCCGCCAGGCCAGGTACGTCTTGGTCAACGCGGTCTGCAACAGGTCCTCGGCCGTGGCCCAGTCCCCGCTGAGCAGGTAGGCGGTGCGCAGCAGGGCGCTGGAGCGGGCCGCGACGAAGTCGCGGAACTCCTCCTCCAGGGGATCCCTGCTCACCACCGGCCCACCTCCGCGCCCCGTTCCCCTGGCAGGTTGCCACGCCGGGGGCGGTCGGGTCGACGGCGAACGGTGCGCAGTTCCTCCGATGTTCGGACGAAAAGTTTCAGGCCCCGTCGTCGGCCTTGGCCTCGTCGGCCTCCTTGCCCAGCCGCGCCTCGACCGCCTGCGGCTCGTACATCTCCTCGACGACGCGCAGGTAGAGCTCGTTCGGGTTGGGCAGGTTCTTGATCTCGCGCAACGCCTGCTCCTGGCCGGCGGACTCCAGCACGAACGTGCCGTAGTTGAGCGCCCGGCCGGTCGGGCTCTGCTCGTACTTCATGTCGGTGACCCGGGTCAGGGGCATCATCGCGACCCTCCGGGTGATGATGCCGTCGACCACCATCACCCGCTTGTTGGTCAGGATGAAGCGGTCGTACCACCAGTCGGCGACCTTCCAGGCCACCCACCCCATCACGGCGAACCAGAGCAGCACGGCGATCGTGGTGAGGGCGCCCACGTCCTGCCCGGCGAGGAAGCCGGAGAGGTAGCCGAGCACGAAGGTGGCGGCGACGCCGACGAGCAGCGGGGTCGTGAGGTGGATCCAGTGCCGCTTCCACTCGCCCCGGTAGCGCTCGGTCGGGAAGAGGTAGCGCGCCACCAGCGAGCTGGGCTCGTCCTCCAGCGGCAGCACCCGACGCGGGGCCATGCCGGCGGCGTCGGCCCGCAGACCGGCCAGCTCGTCCTCGGAGATCTGCGGCGGCTGGTAGCCGGCCTCCGGGTCACGGACCCAGGCCCGACCGGACCGTCGATCTCCGGCGTACGGGCCGTCGCCGTAGCCGACATCGTCCGAAAGGGACGGGCCGTCGGAGAAGCCCGGACCGGTGCCGTGGCCAGGCCCGTCGTCGGGGCCGATCCGGGGGATCGGCTCCGTGTCCCGCTCCCGGCGCTCCGAATCGGGATCGTCGGGATCGAAGGGTGGACCGGAGGGGTTCGCCATCGGCGGCTAGGCGACGAGGCTGGTGAAGAAGTCGCCGAACCCCTGGGCGATGTCCATGATCCCTCCGCCCAGCGACTTGAACACATCCGCCGCAGAGTTTGGCCGATAGGCGACGAAGAAGATCAAGAATGCGATTCCGGCCCAGGTGAGGACCTTCTTGACCATGGCGGGCCATCCTCTCGCGCGGCGCCGGGTCCCATTACCGCAGCGGCACCCAGGGTATCAGTGTGGTGTCGTACAGTGAATATCTGCGTCCGTTCTCCGACATTCCGGGTCGCCTGTCAAGCCCTGCGGGCTGGTCAGGCCTTCCCGTGCAGATACGGAGACGGTGCGCCGTACACGAGCTCGGGCGGCGTCCACTCGGTCAGGTCGTGCAGCACGACATCTTCCGCGAGCAGGTGACCCGCACTCGCCGGCCAGGCTATCGCATGGAGCCACAATCCCCGAGCCTCGCCGGCGTACGCGCTTCGATCCGTCGGCGAGTTCACGAGCCACAGTGGAGTGGGGTGACCGGCCACCTTGATCCTGGCCTGCCCGACGTGCTCGGGATGCCCCGGCCCGGGATCGGTCAACGCCTGCGCGAGTTCCGGGCCCGGATCCGGTCCGGCCAGCCCCGCGAACCGGGTGCCCAGGCCGACGCCCGGCTCCTCGGCCACGAAGACCAGATCCGCCGGGCCACCGCCGAGCGGCGCCGGACCGGCGCAGGCGACCGCCGTGGCACGCACCCCGGTGCGGTCGTCGCCGGCGTACGCCACACCGGTCATGGTCCAGCCTGTCGGCAGCGGCCAGGGACACCACAGCGGAGCCCTCGGCCGGCTCGGCGGCTCGGCGGCGGCGGTGATCCGCTCCACCACACTGGCCACGATCTCGGCCCCGATGTGCTCGGGCACGCGTAGCGGGGCGACCGGACCGCAGTCCAGGCAGCGGGACTCCGTGTGCATCAGGTCCGGCGCCCGCACCGGTCCACCACATTTCGGGCAACTCACCGCGACACTCACCATCCCACCGTCACCCGCCCACGCCGCCCAGTCAAGCGGAGCGCCGGTTTCGGTGCCACCGCACGGCGTCGGGCGGCACCGCCCCGGGCCCGCTCAGCGGTGCCGCCGCACGGCGTCGGCCGGCCGCCGCCCCGGGCCCGCTCAGGCCGGCGGCGGCCCGGCGTACGTGCGGATCCAGGCGTGCATGGCGATGCCGCTGGCCACGCCGGCGTTGATCGACCGGGTGGAGCCGTACTGGGCGATCGAGAAGAGCTGGTCACAGGCGGCACGGGCCGGCTCGGAGAGACCCGGGCCCTCCTGCCCGAACAGCAGGACGCAGCGCCGGGGCAGGGTGCTGGTCTCCAGCGGCCGGGAACCGGGCAGGTTGTCGATGCCGACGACCGGCAGCTCCCGCCCGGCCGCCCAGGCGACGAACTCCTCGATGCTCTCGTGGTGCCGGACGTGCTGGTAGCGGTCGGTCACCATCGCGCCGCGCCGGTTCCACCGCCGCCGGCCGACGACGTGCACCTCGGCGGCGAGGAAGGCGTTGGCGTTGCGGACGACGGTGCCGATGTTGAAGTCGTGCTGCCAGTTCTCGATCGCGACGTGGAAGTCGTGCCGCCGCCGGTCCAGGTCGGCCACCACCGCCTCGCGCCGCCAGTAGCGGTACCGGTCGACGACGTTGCGCCGGTCGCCCTCGGCGAGCAGCTCGGGGTCGTAGCGCGGGTCGTCCGGCGGGTCCCCGGGCCACGGTCCCACGCCGACGTCGAGCTGGTCTCCGGTCACGGTCACGCAGGGTACGGCCCGCGGGCCACGCCCCGGAGCACGACCCCGCCCCGGACCCGGGCGGTTCCGGCACCCGGCCCCCGACCGCGACCGGGTCGCGGCCCTCGGCCGGGGCCGACCCGCCCCGGGACACAGCGGTACGCCTCAGCGCAGCCCCAACGCGGCGCCGAGGCGGTCGAGGAAGCGGCGGTCGGCGGGGGCCGGCGGCAGCTGCGGGGTGCCGGTCGTCGCCGCCCTGCACACCCGGGCCGCCACCGACTGCACCCACTGCCGGTACGCGGCCGAGTCGGCGGGATCGGCCCGCCGCCGCAGCACCCGGGTCGCGGCGCGGCAGGCGGCGAGCAGGTCCACCACGTCGGTGAGGCGGTCGACGGCGTCGCCCGCCTCGTCGTGCCGGGCGTAGATGGCCACGACCACCGCGCGTACGAGATCACTGTCGAAGGCCCGGCCCGCCGCGACCGCGTCCAGGCCGGCGAGCCCGGCGGAGACTCCCCGGTGCGGCCGGCCGGGGCCGGGCGCGGCGGCGGCCACGATCACGCGGCCGGGCAGGCTGGTCAGCAGATCCCACTCGGCGGCGGAGTAGACGGCGGTGGTCAGCGGTGCGGCACGGCGGCCGGCAGAGGACGGCTCTCCGGCGACGGAGTGGCTCATGGGGACCTCCGGCGCCAGCATATGCCCCGGACCGGGAAAAGGGCCCCTACCACCCGGAACCCGGATGAGAAGGGGCCCATCGGTCAGCGGGGCTCGGGGAAGCTGGGCCGCTCCGGGTCGACGCCCTCGGGCACCGCCGCGGCCGCGTACTCCTTCTTGGGAACCATCACCCGGCGACGGAAGACGCACACCATCGTGCCGTCCTGGTTGTAGCCCCGGGTCTCCACGGAGACCACGCCGCGGTCGGGCTTCGAGGACGACTCGCGCTTGTCCAGCACCGTCGTCTCGCCGTAGATCGTGTCGCCGTGGAAGGTGGGCGCCACGTGCCGCAGGGACTCGACCTCGAGGTTCGCGATGGCCTTGCCGCTGACGTCGGGCACCGACATGCCCAGCAGCAGCGAGTAGATGTAGTTGCCGACCACCACGTTGCGCTTGAACTGGCTCGCCGTCTGAGCGTAGTGCGCGTCCATGTGCAGCGGGTGGTGGTTCATGGTGAGCAGGCAGAAGAGGTGGTCGTCGTACTCGGTGACCGTCTTGCCGGGCCAGTGCCGGTAGACCGCGCCGACCTCGAACTCCTCGTAGTAGCGGCCGAACTGCATCCTTGTCCCCTTCGACGGGCGGCGATGGAGTTCGGCACAGCATGCCTTATGGAGTGTTAAGTCGAGGCCCGGGGCGCGTGGCGTGCGGAAATGTCACACCGCCACAACCGGGGGGAGACGCAATGAGCGGCGGGGCCCTCCCCGGCACCCGCCGCCCACGCTCTGATGCGGATGATTCTGCCGTACGACAAGCCGAACCGAACAGAGACCCAAGTCACATTTACCTTTTCGTGACACTACTGTGTGTGTCCGGCCGCCCGAGCTTCGGCGATCTCCGCATGCCGGATACCCGCCTGTCAAGCGCCCGATTGGCGATTCGCGCCGGTCAATCGTGTCGATCACCATGGAAACGCTCCCATCACGTCTGGTCACGCAAATGCGCCATGCATTTGCGCACCGCAAGGGGCAGCAGCGACAACGTCCGTCGATGACGGCGGGACCCGCGCAACGCCGTGACGAGCACGTTTCGGCGGGGGCGGGCCGGGAATTCCACGAGGTACGCCCTGGTTCCACCAGACGTAGCTATTCCGCGCCGATCGGAGACTTTCATGGCAACCGTAGAGCTGACCACGGCAAACTTCGACGAGGTGACCGGCAGCGACGGCATCGTGCTGGTCGACTTCTGGGCCGAGTGGTGCGGCCCGTGCAAGCGGTTCGCCCCGGTCTACGAGCGCTCCTCCGAGAAGCACTCCGGGATCGTCTTCGGCAAGGTCGACACCGAGGCGCAGCAGGAGCTGGCCGCCAAGTTCGAGATCCGCTCGATCCCGACCATCATGGCGATCCGCGACGGCGTCATCGTCTTCGCCCAGCCCGGCGCCCTCCCCGAGTCCGCCCTCGAGAACCTCATCGAGCAGGTCGAGGCGCTGGACATGGACGACGTCCGCGAGAAGCTCGCCGGGCACAGCCACTGAACCACCCACGCACCACGACGGCCGGGCCCGGACGGGCCCGGCCGTCGTCGTCCGGGCGAGGCCGCCGACCGGGTACGGACCGCACCACTGGCCCCCCGGCCAGCGGTTGATGACCGTCGGACGGAGCCGGGGCGGGCGGTACATCCCGTATCGTCACGACGCGATGGAAACCTTGACCACCCGAGGTCGCACCGCCCGGCTCGCCGCCACCGTCCTCGGTTTCGCCGTCCTGCTGGCCGGCACCGCCTGGGGCGCCGACGACCACTTCCCGTTCGGCCCGTTCCGGATGTTCTCCACGTCCAACCCGCCGAACTCCCCCGCCCCGGACACCCGCGTCGAGGGCGTCGACAGCAACGGGGCGGTCGTCGAGCTGGGCGAGAGCGCCACGGGCATCCGCCGGGCCGAGATCGAGGGCCAGCAGAGCCGCTACGCCGCCGACCCCGCGTTGCTCACCGAGGTCGCCGACGCGTACGCCGAACGTCACCCGGACGCGGCGGAGCTGGTCGAGGTCCGCATCGTCGTCCGCTGGCACGGCATCCGCGACGGGCGGCCCACCGGCCGCTGGACCGACGAGACCGTGGTCGCCTGGCAGGCGGAACGATGAGCCGCTGGCTGACCGAGGCGGTGCCCCGCGGCCGGGTGGCCGCCTTCCGCACGCTGATCTATCTCTTCGTCGCCGCCGACCTGATCGTCTTCACCCCCTGGGTACGCACCCGCGTGGCGGTGCCCGGCGAGCTCTACCAGCCGCTGCTGGTCGGCCGCCTGCTGCCGCTGCCCACGCCCACCCCGGCGCTGGTCGCCGTGCTCTTCTGGGCCCTGCTGCTGCTCGCCCTGCTCGCCGCGACCGGCCGGGCGCCCCGCCTGCTCGGGTGGACGGTCTTCGCGCTCTACTTCGAGTGGATGATCGTCGCGATGAGCTACGGCAAGGTCGACCACGACCGGTTCGGCCTGCTCGTCGCGCTGGCCGTGCTGCCCACCGCCGGCCGGGCGCGCCACGGCGACCCCACCCGCACCGAGGCGGGCGGCTGGGCCCTGCGGGTCACCCAGGTCGCCGTCATCTGCACGTACTTCCTCGCCGCCTGGGCCAAGCTGCGCTTCGGTGGGCTCGACTGGCTCACCGGCTCGGTGCTGGCCAGGGCCATCATCCGGCGCGGCACCGAGCTGGCCGACCTGATCGCCTCGGTGCCGTACCTGCTGATCGTCGCCCAGTTCGGCATCATCGCGTTCGAGCTGCTCAGCCCGGTGGTCTTCCTGCTCAGGGAGCGCTGGCGCCTGGCCACGGTGGGATTCTTCTACTCGTTCCACCTGGTCACGATGGCGACCATCACGATCTCGTTCGCCCCGCACCTCGCCGCGATGACCGCCTTCCTGCCGCTGGAGCGGGTCCGGCCGGTGCTCTGGGCCCGCCGGTTGCTCACCCGCCGGGGGCGGGACGACGGACGGTCCGCCGGCGCCTCGCCGGCACTCGCGGGTCAGGCGTCGGCGGCCGGGCGACCGGACGGTCCGTAGAGACGCTCCCGCGCCTCCTGGGGCAGCGCGCACGCGGCCGTGCCGCCGGGCAGCCGGTGCCGGTTGCGGGCCACCCAGCGGTACGCGGGCCACGCGGCGACGCGCACCGGAGGGAATCGGAGGCCGGCGCCCGCGACCCGCCAGAGCGGGCCGCTGTCGCCGAGCAGCCGCGCGATCGCGTCCGGGCCCGCCGCGCGGGAGCCGTCCGCGCCCACCCACTGCACCGCCTCCTCGCACTCGGCCTCACTCAGGCCCAGCGCGTCGAGGTCGGCGAACTGCCACGGCACCACCCGGACGCCGGTCGGGATGCGCCGGTCGATGAACTCGGCGCACCGGGTGCAGAACGCGCAGTCCCCGTCGTAGACGAACGTCGAGCTCTCCATGCCTCCATCCTCCACCCGCCGACGGTGCGGTCGGCGGCGAGGTGGGCGGGAACACGGCGGGTCGCTTGCGCTGCGCTCGTACGCGTGTTCGAATGATGGCCATGCGCTGGGACAACCTCGCCGCTCCCCCGGACGAGGGGGTCCCGGGCCGGGCGGCGCCGGCGACACCACCCCTGCCGCTGGCGCTGCCCGGCGCCGTCGCCCGCACCTTCGACACGCCGGGCTTCGCCGGCATGACGTTCTACGAGGTGCAGGCCAAGTCGATCATCAACAAGGTGCCCGGCACGTCCCGCGTCCCGTTCGAGTGGACGATCAACCCCTACCGGGGGTGCAGTCATGCATGCAAATACTGCTTTGCACGCAACACGCACACCTACCTCGACCTCGACGCCGGGGCGGACTTCGACCGGAAGATCATCGTCAAGGTCAACGCCGGTGAGCTGGTCCGGCGGGAGCTGGCCGCGCCGCGCTGGCGGGGCGCGCCCGTCGCGATGGGCACCAACGTCGACTGCTACCAGCGGGCCGAGGGGCGCTACCAGCTCATGCCGCAGATCATCGCGGCCCTGCGCGACTTCGCCAACCCGTTCTCGATCCTCACCAAGGGCACCCTGATCCTGCGGGACCTGCCGCTGCTGCGCGAGGCCGCCCAGGTCACCCGGGTCGGCGTGTCGTACTCGGTGGGCTTCGTCGACGAGGGGCTCTGGCGGGCGGTCGAGCCGGGCACCCCCAGCCCGGGGCGACGGCTGGACGTCGTACGGGCGCTGGCCGACGCCGGCTTCGACGTCGGCGTGCTGATGGCGCCGATCCTGCCCGGGCTCAGCGACGACGACGCGTCCATCGACGCGACGGTGGCGGCGATCGCCGCGGCCGGGGCGACCAGCGTGACGCCGCTGGCGCTGCACCTGCGCCCGGGTGCCCGGGAGTGGTACGCGCGCTGGCTCGGCCGCGAGTTTCCGCACCTGGTCCCCCGCTACCGCGAGCTCTACCGCTCCGGCGCGTACGCCCCGCAGTCCTACCAGCGGGAGCTGACGGCGCGGGTGCGCATCGCGGCCCGCCGGCACGGGCTGCACCGGGGCGAGCGGGGCGACGACCGACGCCCGACCGACCCGGTTCCCGTGCCGCCGGCCGCCGAGCAGCTCACTCTCCTGTAGGCGGCCGGCGATACGCTGCCGGCGTGCGGGAGACGAGCACGAGGGCCCGGCCGTGCGCTCGCGGGCGGGGGCTGAGCGGCGGGGTTAGAGTCGGCGGGTGCGTTCCGCTCAGCAGATCCTCGCCGATTCCGCCGTGATCGCCGTCGTGGGCGCGTCCCGCGACCCGCGCAAGGCCGCGCACAGCGTGCCGTTGCAGATGCAGCGGTACGGCTGGCGCATCATCCCGGTCAACCCGACGGCCGACGAACTCTTCGGCGAGCGCGTCTACCGGTCCCTGGCCGACATCCCGCACCCGGTGGACCTGGTCGACGTCTTCCGGCCGGCTGAGGACGCGGTCGAGGTGGTGCGCGAGGCGGTGGCGATCGGCGCGCCGGCGGTCTGGTTGCAGCTCGGCATCGTCTCGGCCGAGGGGCGGCGGATCGCCACGGAGGCGGGCGTCGACTACGTCGAGGACCGCTGCCTGATCGTCGAGCGCGCCGCCGCCGGCCTGACCAGGCTGGGCTGATCGGACGTACGGCGGGCGCGAGCGGCGAGCGGCGTCGGTACCGTCGGATCGGCCCTGTCGAGCTGATGTCGTAAACGACTCACACCGCACGGCCCCGGGCGATGTCACGGGCGGCTCACCCCCGCGTTCCCGGTGGTGTCACAGTCGACTCACGCCCGCACGCCCGGGCGATGTCGCAGCCGGCTCACCTTCGACTCCCCGGGCGATGTCGCAGCCGACTCACGCCCGCACCCCCCGGGGCGATGTCGCAGCCGACTCACGCCCGCACCCCCCGGGCGATGTCGTAGACGATTCAGCTCGACAGGGGCCGGTTGGCGGCACCGGTGGTGGGCCGGTGCCGCCGGCGCGGCGTAGGCGTCAGAGCTTGTACTCCTTGAGCAGGCCCCGGGAGATGATGGTCTTCTGGATCTCCGAGGTGCCCTCGCCGATGAGCAGGAACGGGGCCTCGCGCATCAGGCGCTCGATCTCGTACTCCTTGGAGTAGCCGTAGCCGCCGTGGATGCGGAACGCCTCCTGGACGACCTCGGCGCAGTACTCCGAGGCGAGCAGCTTGGCCATGCCGGCCTCGACGTCGTTGCGCTGGCCGGCGTCCTTGAGTCGGGCGGCGTTGACCATGAGCGCGTGGGCCGCCTCGATCTTGGTGCCCATCTCGGCGAGCTTGAACGCGATGGCCTGGTGCTTCGCGAGCGGCTGGCCGAAGGTGCGGCGCTGCTGGGCGTACGCGACGGCGAGTTCGAAGGCGCGGATGGAGATGCCGCAGGCACGGGCGGCCACGTTGACGCGGCCGACCTCGATGCCGTCCATCATCTGGTAGAAGCCGCGGCCGACCTTCTCCGCGCCGCCGAGGACGGCGGACTCGTCGACGGTCACCCCGTCGAGCACCATCTCGGTGGTCTCGACGCCCTTGTAGCCCATCTTGTCGATCTTGCCGGGGATGGTCAGGCCGGGTGCGGTCTCGCCGAAGCCGGGCTCCTTCTCCAGCAGGAAGGTGCTCATGTTGCCGTAGACGGAGTCGGCGCCGGTGTCGGTCTTGACCAGGGTCGCCACCACCGAGGAGTACGCCCCGTTGGTGAGCCACATCTTCTGGCCGTTAATCACGTACCGGTCGCCGTCGCGCACGGCCTTCGACTTGATCGCGGAGACGTCGGAGCCGCACTCGGGCTCGGACATCGAGAACGCGCCGCGCACCTCGCCGGTGGCCATCCTCGGCAGCAGCCGGGCCTTCTGCTCGGCGGAGCCGTGCTGGGAGATCAGGTAGGCGACGATGAAGTGGGTGTTGACGATGCCGGAGATCGACATCCAGCCCCGCGACAGCTCCTCGACCACCAGCGCGTAGGTGAGCAGGGACTCGCCGAGCCCGCCGTACTCCTCGTCGATGGTGAGGCCGAAGAGGCCCATCTCGCGCATCCCGTCGAGGATGTCGCTCGGGTACTCGTCGGCGTGCTCCAGCCGCTGCGCGTGCGGGATGATCTCCTTGTCGGCGAACTCCCGGACGGTTTCCAGGATCGACCGCTGCACATCGGTCAGGCCGGGCGTCTGGGCGAGTCGGGCCATGTCAGCCTCCGGGTGGTCGGCGCCTTACTCATGGGTAACTGAACGCTTGGTCAGTATTGGCCGCACGGCCGTCGAGGCCAAGGTGACCAGTCCACACAACCGCTGTGAAAAGGTTCACCGCTGCGGGTAGCGTCCGGCAAGAGGGGACGCGATCCGCCACCGGCAGGAGGAGACCGTGAGCCAGCCACCGTCGTCGGGGCCGCCCGATCCGGACCGGCCGCCGTCGCCCTGGGAGCCCCCGCCGGGCCACGACCCGTCCAGCTACGAACCGCCCGACCACGAACAGCCGGCGTACGGGCAGCCGCGCTACGGGCAGCCCGGCGAGCCGCCGCACGGGCAGCAGTGGGGGCACCAGCCGCCGTACACCCCGCAGGTGCCCTACGGGCAGTACGGCCCGCCGTCCGGTCCCCGCTCCGGCGGGACCAACGTGCTGGCCATCCTCTCCCTGGTCTTCGCGTTCGTCTTCTCCCCGGCCGGCATCGTCCTCGGGCACCTGGCCAAGCGGCAGATCCGCACGACGGGCGAGGACGGCGACCAGCTCGCCACCTGGGGCCTCATCCTCAGCTACGTCATCACCGGGCTCGGCCTGCTGGCCTGCTGCGGCTGGATCGCGCTGATCGTCGTCGCCGGCAACAGCGGCCCCGACTACTGAGCCCCGCGGGTCAGCGGAACTGGGCCTCCCGGACGCTGTTGCCGCCGTCCACCACCAGCATCTGCCCGGTGATGTAGGAGGCGGCCGGCGAGCAGAGGAAGGCGATCGACGCGGCCACCTCGTCCGGGGTGCCGGGGCGGCCGACCGGGGTGCCGAGGCCCTGCCTGATCTCCGCGACCGTGGAGGCCGCGGTGTGGATGGTGCCCGGCGCGACGGCGTTGACGGTCACCCCGTCGGCGATCATCTCCATCGCCAGCGCCCGGGTCAGCCCGACCACGCCCGCCTTGGCCGCCGCGTAGGCCGCCTCGGTGGGCAGGGCGTTGACCGGCCCGGCGGTGGCCGACAGGTTGACGATCCGGCCCCAGCCCCGCTCGGCCATGCCACCGATGAAGGCCCGGCTGCACAGGAACGCGGTGGTGAGGTTGCGGTCGATCTCGCCGCGCCACTCGTCGTAGCTGAGCTGGGCGACCGGGCGCAGCACCTCGGGGCTTGCCCGGCTGGCCAGACCGGCGTTGTTGACCAGCACCTCCACGTCCCCGAGCTGCTCGGCGACCGCGTCGGCGAGCGCGCCCACCTCCGACTCGTCGGTGAGGTCGGCGACGAAACCGGTCACGCCGAGTTCACCCGCCCGTTCGTGGATGCGGCGGGTGGTGGAGACGATGGCCACCCGGGCGCCGAGGTCGGCCAGCCGGCGGGCCGTCGCGTACCCGATGCCGTCCGCGCTGCCCGCCCCGGTGACCAGGGCGACCTTCCCGTCGAGCCGCATGGTCACCGGGTCCGGCAGCGGCGCGGGCTCGTCGACGCCGGCAATGCCCGCCTGGGCGGCGGCGCGGGTGCGCCGGGCCGCGCCGGGGCGGCTCGCGTCCCGTCTCGGTCGGCTGCCGGAGCGGTCCGCGGCTCGCGCGTCAATCACCATGCCAGGATCCTGCCCGCTCGGCGGGGCCCGGGCAACGCGGCACACCCGGTGGCGACGCCCCGGCCTCTGGGCAGGGCTGACTACCCTGACGGGCGCACCCCGACCCAACGGAGCAGACGAATGACATATCCCCCGCCCTCCGGCGGCTGGAACGACCCGGCGTGGTCGGGCCAGCAGTCGAGCCCGCCCGCCGACCCCGCCCGCCCGGTGAGCGGTCAGCCCGTCCCCACGCAGCCCACCGGCGCCGACCCGTACGCGCAGGCCAACCAGTACGCGCCGGACCCGTACAACGGTGACCCGTACGCGGGCGGCGACCCGTACGCCGGGATGAAGCAGGCGTCCGGGCAGCCCGCGGTCTACCCGCCGGCCTACCCGAACTACGGCTACGCCCCCGCGTCGAAGACCAACGGCCTCGCCATCGCCGCCCTGGTGCTCGCGCTGGTCGGCATCGGCTCCTGCATCACCGCGCCGATCGGCGCGATCCTCGGCCACGTCGCGCTGAACCAGATCCGGCAGTCCGGCGAGGGCGGCGAGGGCATGGCGAAGGCCGGCATCATCGTCGGCTGGATCGTCACCGGCCTGTACCTGCTGGTGGTCCTCTTCTACGTGGCGATCATCGTCTTCGCGATCACCCAGGCCGACACCAGCGGCACCACCTACTGACGCGACGGTGCCGCCCCGGCGCGGGCCGGGGCGGCACGGATCGTCGGAGGGGCGGAACTACTCCGCCGGCGGGGTGAAGGACGAGCTACGCGTCATGCCCGCGGCCCGGCCCTTCGCCGCGACCACGAGGGCCATCTTGCGGGACGCCTCGTCGATCATCTCGTCGCCGAGCATCACCGCGCCGAGCCGGCCGCCCGCCTCCGACGTGTAGTGCTCGTACGCGTCGAGGATCAGCTCGGCGTGGTCGTAGTCGGCCTGGGCCGGGGAGTAGACCTCGTTCGCGGCGTCGATCTGGCCCGGGTGCAGCACCCACTTGCCGTCGAAGCCGAGCGCCGCCGAACGCTTGGCCACCTCGCGGAACCCGTCCACGTCGCGGATCTGCAGGAACGGGCCGTCGATGGCCTGCTTGTCGTGCATCCGGGCCGCCATCAGGATGCGCATGAGGATGTAGTGGTAGGGGTCGCCCGGGTAGTCCGGGATGAGCGCGCCGACCACCAGCGACTTCATGTTGATCGAGGCCATGAAGTCGGCCGGCCCGAAGATGATGGTCTCGACCCGGGGCGAGGCGGCCGCGATGGCGTCGATGTTGACCAGGCCGGCGGCGTTCTCGATCTGCGCCTCGATGCCGATCCGGCCGACCTGCAGGCCGAGCGTCCGCTCCAGCTGGGTGAGGGTCATGTCGAGCCACTGCACCTGGGCCGCGTTCTGCACCTTCGGCAGCATGACGCAGTCGAGGTTGGCGCCGGCGCCCTCCACCACGTCGATGACGTCCCGGTAGGTCCACGGCGTGGTCAGGTCGTTGACCCGCACGACGCGGGTCTTGCCCGACCAGTCGCCCTCGTTGAGCGCCGCGACGATGTTCTTGCGGGCGTCGGGCTTGGCCAGCGGCGCGACCGCGTCCTCCAGGTCCAGGAAGACCTGGTCGGCCGGGAGCCCCTGGGCCTTGCCGAGCATCTTGACGCTGGAGCCGGGTACCGCGAGGCAGGACCGGCGGGGGCGACCGACTGCGGCCATGGATGCGCTCCTTCCAGCGTGCGGAGGGCACGCCGACGTCACCTGACGGGAAATGCGAGGGCTGAACGGTCCCAAAGGTCTTTGTGACGCCACGGTAACCTCGTGCCGTGACCGGGGTGAATGGACCTGTGGAAGATCTCACTGGGCGTCGGATCGTGGTGGTGACCGGGGCCAGCTCCGGCATCGGACTGGCGGCCGCCGTCGACCTGGCGCGCCGCGGTGACCAGGTGGTACTGGTCGGCCGGGACCCGGCCCGGCTCCAGGCCGCGGCGGAACAGGTGCGGGAGGCGTCCGGCGAGAGACCGGAGCTCTTCCGGGCCGACTTCGCGGTGCTGGACGACGTCCGCCGGCTGGCCGGGAAGCTGCGGGAGGCGTACGACCGGATCGACGTGCTCGCCAACAACGCCGGGGCGATCGTGCTCCAGCCGCTCACCACGGTCGACGGCTTCGAGTTGTCGATCCAGGCCAACCACCTGGCCCCGTTCCTGCTCAGCAACCTGCTGCGCGACCGGGTCGGCCGGATGGTGGTGACCGCCTCGGGCGCGCACCGCAGCGGCGTGCTCGACCCGGCCGACCTGAACGCCCCGCTGCGCCGCTACCGGCCGATGCGGGCGTACGGCACCAGCAAGCAGGCGAACATCCTCTTCGCGGCCGAGGCGGCCCGGCGCTGGCGGGAGATCCCCGCGTACTCCTTCCACCCCGGGGTGGTGCGCAGCCGGTTCGGCAACGACAGCCGACTGGTCGCCCTGGGCATGCGGATCCTGCCGTTCCGCAGCCCGGAGAAGGGCGCCGAGACGCTGGTCTGGCTGGCCAACCAGGACCCGGCGCGGCTGATCACGGGCGGCTACTACGTCGACCGGCGGCTGCGCCGACCGCTGCCCCGGGCGGCCGACCCGCAGCTCGCCGCCCGGCTCTGGACGGCCAGCGCCGAGGCGGTCGGCATCGCCGGATAGCGGGACCGCACGGCAGGCGGTGCCGCCGGATCTGCGGTGCCGCCGGGGGCCGGAGCGCTGCGATACTCCGCCGCATGACGACCACGGGGAACGACGCCAGCGCCTTCCTGCGCGTGCTCGGCGAGGACAAGGAGCTTCCGGGCCGGCTCGACGCCGAGCTGACCATCTTCAACAACCGGGCCACCGGCGCGGACGACGAGGCCGCCCTCAACGTCCGGGTCGACGACGCCGACGGTGAGCTGGTGGCCGGCCTCACCGGCTGGTCCTGGGGCGGCTGCGCCGGGATCAACATGGTGTGGGTGCGCGAGGACCGCCGCGGCGAGGGCTGGGGCGGCCGGCTGCTGCGGGCCGCCGAGGACGAGGCCCGCCGGCGCGGCTGCACGGAGATCTCGGTCTCCTCGTTCTCGTTCCAGGCGCCGGAGTTCTACCGCCGGCACGGCTACCTCGACACGGGGCGCCGCGAGGGCATCCCCGGCGGCCACGTCGACCACCACTTCTTCAAGTCGCTGGTCACCGACCCGGCCGCCGCCGTGCGCCTGGTGGCGCTGGTGGAGCTGGCCCCCGACGCGGTCGAGGCCGGCCAGCGGTACGAGGACGCGGTGCTCGGCCTGCTCGGGCGGCACGGCGGGCGGCTGGAGCGTCGGCAGCGCACCGGCGACGGGGGTACGGAGGTGCACCTGATCCGGTTCGACACCCGCGCCGGCTACGACGGTTTCCTGGCCGACCCGGAGCGGGTGGCGCTGCGCGGTGAGCTGGGCGCGGCCGCCCCGACCACCCGGGTGCTGGAGGTCCACGAGGTCTGAGGCGGCGCGGGGCCGATCCGCGGGGGGTTTGTTCACTGTGGACATCCTGATACGGTGCGTTCCAGTGATCAACGCCGATTAGTGAGGGGAGCTCCCGCATGACCGAGCAGATCGAGGCCTTCGAGCCGGTGGCGTCCGACGACTACGACCAGGAACTGACCTGCCTGGAGCCTCCGGTCGAGGTCTGACCGGTCGAAGCCTGAGTAGTCATGCGTGTCCGTGTGTCGCGGCTGGTCGTCTTCCTGTGGCGTGACGGCCAACTGGTCTGCGACGACCCGCTGAGGCACCGGCAGTTCGCGTTGACTGTGCAGGCGGAGAGGCTGCTGCGCGACTACGCCGACTGGGCCGAGCCAGACGGCCAGCTCGCGCAGCAGCTCCTCGCCGCCCACGTCCTCGTCGCCGAGGGCTCGCCCGAGCACGCCCGGGAGGAACGCCTCGGGGCCTGGCGCGACCTGGGACCGGCGGCCACCTACTACCACCTCGCCAGCCGTACGCTCGGCAGCGACGTCTTCCGCTCGGCCGCGCAGGACGCGGCGGTGCTCCGCGCCAAGACCGGGCAGCCGGATCCGGTCAAGGAGCACGACGGGCCGCGGATCGCCCTGCCCGCCGCCGACCCGCCCGCCGTCGACTTCACCACGGTCCTCGCGGCGCGGCGGTCGACCCGCTGGTTCGACCCGGACCGCCCGGTGCCGCTGTCGGCGTTCGCCGCCCTGCTGCGCTGGACGGCCGGGGTCCGCCGCGAGGTCGACGTCCCGGGGGTCGGCACGGCGCTGCTCAAGACCGTTCCCTCCGGCGGAGCCCGCCATCCGGTCGAGGTTTATCCGGTGGTCCGCGACGTCGAAGGGCTGGAGCCCGGTGTCTACCACTACGCGGTGCGCCGCCACGAGCTGGTGCGGCTCGCGCCCCCGCCCGGCGAGGACCGGCTGCGCGAGTGGTGCGGCGGACAGCCGCACGCCGCCCAGGCCGGCTTCCTGCTGATGTACGCGGCGGTGCTCGACCGGACCGTGTGGAAGTACCCGGCCGCGCGGGCGTACCGTGCGCTCCTGCTCGACGTCGGTCACCTGAGTCAGACCGTGTACCTCACCGCGACCGCGCTCGGTCTCGGGACGTTCTTCACCGCCGCCACCCGCGACGAGCCCGTCGAGGCCGCCCTCGGCCTGTCCTGGTCGGAGGAGGCCTTCCTCGGCGTGTCCGGCGTCGGCGTGCCGCACCCCGTCGAGCGGGAGCGGCAGGCGGCGATGCTCGCCGGCGGCGACGCGGCGTTCTCCTTCCCCCCGGACGCCTGGCACGGACGCGGCGAATGACGCCACGGGTGAGCGTCGACCTGGCCAGGCTGGACGCGAACATCTCGCGCTACGGCGGGCGGGTGGCCGAGGCGGGTGTGGCCCTGCGCGCGCACGTCAAGGGGCACCGGAGCCCCGAGATCGCCGCCCGGCAGGTGGCCGCCGGCGCGGTGGGCGTCGCCGTCCACTCGGCCGCCGAGGCGGAGGCCTACGTCGCGGTCGGCGTGACGGACGTGACGGTGGCGTGGCCCTGGCGCGACCCGTGGCGGTGGACCAGGTTCGCCCGGCTCGCGCGGCACTGCGCGGTGACGGTGCACGTGGACCACCCGGACGCGGTGACCGGGCTCGGCGCGGCGGCCGAGGCCCACGGCGTCGAACTCGGCGTACGGATCGAGGTCGACACCGGCCTGCACCGCATCGGCGTCGACCCCGGGGCGGCCGGGGAGCTGGCCGCCGCGGTCGCCAGGACCCACGGGCTGCGCCTGGCGGGGGTCACCGGGTACGTGGGGGTCACCGACCCCGCCGCCGCGCGCGACCGCGTGGAGCTGGGCCGCCGCCAGGCCCGGCTGCTGGTGTCGGTGGCCCAGCGGATCCGGGCGACCGGGTCGCCCTGCCCGGAGGTGAGCGTCGGCGGCACCCCGACCCTCGCCGGCGCGCTGGGCGTCGCCGGCGTGACCGAGGTGTGCGCCGGGGCGTACGCGCTGCTGGACGGCGGGCTGGCCCGGCTGGGCGAGTGCGATCCCGAGGCGGTCGCGATCGCCGTCACCACGACCGTCACCGGCAACGACGGGCAGGCGCTGCGCACCGACGCCGACGCGCTGCTCGCGGGCGCCGACCAGACCTGGATGAGCGGTGTCGTGATGACCGGCACCGACGGCGCGCCGGTCGTCGCGGAGTCGGTGTCCGTAGGAGACGAACTGCGGGTGCTGCCCGGGCACGTGTGCCCGGTGGTGGCCCGCCGGCCGCTGCTGCACGTGCTCGAGGCCGGCGAACCGGTGGCGCGGTGGCAGGCAGTGGTCCGCCCGGACCGGGCATGACCCACGCCGTCGCGCCCGTGGACCGCCCGGCGGACCCGCTGCGCGAGCGCCCGTTCGTCCTGTTCGCCACGGCCAGGACGATCTCCGTCTTCGGCAACGCGATGGGTCCGCTGGCGTTGACCTTCGCGGTGCTCGACCTCCCCGACGGGTCGCCTCCGGCGCTGTCGCTCGTGCTCGCCGCGATCTCGGTGCCCCGGATCGCGCTGATGCTGCTGGGCGGCGTCATCGGCGACCGGCTGCCGCGCCATCGCGTACTCGTGGCGGCGGAGCTGATGTGCGGCGCGGCGTACGGCGCGATGACCCTCCTCGTCCTGACCGGACGGGCGAACGTCGCCGCCCTCGCCGTCTGCGCGGCCGTCGCCGGCACCGCCTCCGCGCTGCTGCTGCCCTCGCTGAACGGGCTGACCGCCGAACTCGTCGCGCCGCAGGCGCGGCAACGCGGCAACGCCGTGCTGCGGCTCGGCACGAACACCGCCACGGTGGCGGGCTTCACCGCGGGCGGCGCGCTGATCACCTGGCTGGGGCCCGGCTGGGCGCTGGCCCTCGACGCCGCGACGTTCGCCGTCGCCGCCGCGCTCCTCGCCCGGCTGCGCCTCGCCGCGACGACCCGGACGGCCAGGCGCAACCTGCCCGCCGAACTGCGCGACGGTTGGCGCGAGTTCGTCCGGCGCGGCTGGCTGTGGCGGATCGTCCTCGCGGCGGCCGTGATCAACGCCGCCGTCGGGGTCACCTTCGGGCTCGCGGGGCCCCTGCTCGCCAGGGCGCACCTGGGCGGCGCGGGCGCGTGGTCCGGCGTCCTGGCCGGGTACGCGGTGGGCATGTTCGCGGGTGTGCTGGTCGCGATGCGGATCAGGACGGCCCGCCCCCTGCGCACGGCCGTGGTCGCCGCGTCGATGCTGGGACTGCCGGCGTTGCTGCTCGGATCCGGTGCCGCCCTGCCGCTGGTGATCCTCGCCGCCGTACTGGCCGGGGTGGCCTTCGACGTCTTCGGCGTGCTGTGGGAGACGACCGTCCAGTCCGAGGTGCCGACAGAGGCGATGTCCCGCGTCAGCGCGTACGAGTGGCTGGGAGCGGTGGGGCTGGGGCCGCCGGTCATGATCACCGCAGGTCTCGTCGTACCCGGGATCGGGGTGCGGACGACCCTGCTCGGCCTGGCCGCGGTGATCGTCGCCGCCGCGCTCGTCCCGTTGGCCAGTTCCTCCGTCCGGCACTACGAAAGGCAACCCGATGGCCGAGTACGTTGACGCCTTCGTCACGGCGTACGACCGTTTCTGGGCGCCGTACCCGCAGCGGTTGGGCGCGGCGTGGCTGCGGCTGCACGCCCACGTGGCACCCGGGGCCGAGCGGAGCCTGCTCGACGTCGGCTGCGGTACCGGCATCGTGGCCGCCCGGTTCGCCTCGGCCGGCTACCGGGTCGTCGGGGTCGACGTCTCCGAGGCGATGATCGCCCGCGCCCGGGCACGGCTGGCCGGCACCGACGCGGTGCTGATCGCCGCGGACGCCGTCGACTTCGAGGTGCCGCGACCCTGCGCGTTCGCGGTCTCCACGTACGACGTCGTCAACCACGTCGGCGACATCGACCGGGTCCGCGCCTACCTGCGCTGCGTGCACCGGGCGGTCGCGCCGGGCGGCTGGTTCGGCTTCGACATGTCCACCGTCAGGGGGCTGCGCGCCGACGTCCCACCGGTCGCCCGGCGGGACGGGTCCGTGTCGGTCGAGGTGGCCCGGGGCCCGCTCGACGGCGACCGCCGCCCGCTGCACGTCGCCGGTGAGGTCCGCACCGACGACGGCCGGACGGTTCCCTTCGCCACGACGATCACCAACACCGCCCATCCCGTGGCCGACGTGCTCGCCGCCCTGGCGGACGCCGGCTGGGCGACCGGCCACGTGGCCGCCGTCGACGACCTGCTCACCCCGGTACCCGACCCGGAGGCGCTGCCCAGGGTCGCCGTGGTCGCCCGGCGCCCCTGACGGCCGCCGACACGGCCGGGACACCCCCTGCGCGTCAGTCGGGCGGTGGGGCGGCGTCGGTGGGGACGGCGGTGGCGACCGGGCGGACCCGGCGGGCCGCGCGGGCGCCGCCGAGGACCACCACCGCCACGCCGGCCAACAGCAGCGTCAGCCCCAGCAGGGCGGTCACGCCGGGCAGCTGCCCCAGCCAGGCCCAGCCGATCAGGGCCGCCCCGGGGGCCTCCAGCAGGGCGAGCACGCTGACCGTCGTCGCCGAGACCTTCTTGAGCGCGTAGTTGAACATCGAGTGCCCGAGCAGCTGCGCGCCGGCCACCAGGGCCAGGACGACGAGCCAGGTGGCGGTGTCGAAGCCGGTCACCGGCACCCGGCCGACCAGGCAGACCACGAGCAGGAGCAGCGCGCAGACCCCGTAGCAGATCGTGGTGTAGGTGGTCGTGCTGATCGTCGTGCGGGCCCGCTCGCCGAGGGCGGTGTAGACCGCCGCGAACAGGCCGCCGGCCACCGCCAGCAGGTCGCCGGCGACCGCCCGGCCGGACACCGCGAAGTCGGCCCCGGTCGCCACGCCCGCCCCCGCGACCGCCACCCCGATGCCGACCCAGACCGCACCCGGCAGCCGGCGGCCCTGGGCGCGGGCGATCAGCCCCTGCCAGACCGGCTGGGTGGCGCAGAGCGCGGTCGCCGCCGCGACCGAGGTGAGCTTGGTGCTGGGCATCCAGGTGGCGAAGTGCGCGGCGAGCGCGACCCCCGACAGTACGCAGTAGACGCCCTCGCGCCGGCCGGCGCCGAGGGTCAGCGACCGGAACTCGGCGCGTCGCCGGGCCGCCGAGAACGCGCCGAGCAGGGCGACCGAGAGCAGGTTGCGCCAGAACGCGACGGCCAGCGCCGGGGCCGCCGCGAAGGCCACCAGCGGCGCGGACGACGAGACGGCGACGACGGCCAGGGCGAGCGCCCCGGTGGTCACCGGGTCGAACGGCGGGCGGTGCGCTGCGGGGGCCACGAGGAGCAATCCTCACACGGCACGGGCAACCACCTAACGTCAGCGCTCCGTTACGATCATGCGGTCCGCGCCGGCGATCCCCCTACCGCCCGGAGGCGCTCCTCCATGCCCACGTACCAGGCGGTCCTGTTCGACTTCTTCGGCACGCTGACCCGTTGCGTCCAGCGCGGGGTGGCCCACCGGTCGACCGCCGAGCTGCTCGGTTGCCCACCGCGCACGCTCGTCGACGTGCTCGACCGCACCTACTACGAGCGGGCCTGCGGGCGGCTGGGCAACGCCGAGGCGACCCTGCGCTGGGTCTGCGAGCAGGCCGGCCTGCACCCCAGCGACGACGCCGTACGCGCGGCGGTCGCCTCCCACCACCGGGCCGTACGCGCCGACACCCGGCTGCGCGACGAGGCGGTGCCGACGCTGGCCGCGCTGCGCCGGCTCGGCCTGCGTACCGGGGTGATCAGCGACTGCACGCACGAGCTGCCGGCGTTCCTGCCGCAGTTGCCCATCGCCCCGCTGCTCGACGTGCGGGTCTTCTCCGTGCAGGTGGGGCGGTGCAAGCCGGACGCGGCGCTCTACCAGGCGGCGTGCCTGCGGCTCGGCCTGGCACCGACGGACTGCCTCTACGTCGGCGACGGCGGCAGCCAGGAGCTGACCGGGGCGGAGCGGGCCGGGATGACCGCCGTGCGGCTGGCCGCACCGGACCTGGCCGGTCACATGGTGTTCAACGCCGACGAGGCATGGCGCGGGCCGGTGCTGCGCTCGCTCGACGAGGTGGTCGGCCTTGTCGACCGGGTGCCGGGGCGGGCGGACGTGCCCGTGCCGGCCGTCGTCGCCGTCTCGACGGTCGCCGCCGTCCCGGCGGTCGTCGGTGTGGCGGCCGGCTGCGCCACCCCGTGAGTCCTCTCCCGGGCACCGCCCGCCCACGCCCGGCGCGCGGCCGGCGGGAGGCGGGTCGCGCCGGCCCGTGGGCGGGTCGAGGCCGGCGGACAGGCGCCTCAGCGCCGGCGGACCCGGTGCAGGCGGAACGGCTTGCGGGCCACCCGGACCGCCGGCGTCTCGCGCGGCACCTCGGCCAGCGAGTCCGTGGGCAGCCCGGTGCCGGCGACCGGCTCGCCGGCGGGCTCCAGCCGGTTCACCGCGCAGCCGTCGGCCGCCCAGCGCTCCACCAGTTCGGCGGCGGGTCCCGGCGCGTTCAGCCGCTTCGCGGCCAGGAGCGGCGCGACGGTCTCCCACTGCTCGGTGCCGGGCGTCAGGCGGGTCACCCGGGCGGGCCAGGTGACGATCCGCCCGCCGTGGTCGCCGCGCAGGGTGACCTGCGCCTCGGTCGCGTCGGCAAGACCCGGGGCGGACTGCTCCCCGGGGCCGCTGACCACGAGGAGCGCCCCCTCCAGGGGCAGGCACCACAGCGCCAGCGCCGGGCCGCCGGGCACGCTCACCCAGGCCACGGCGGCCTTCTTCATCGCCTCGTCGACCAGCGGCGTGCTGGTCCGCTCCGCGTCGGTCACCCCGGCATCCTCCCGCATCCGCCCCCGTCCCGTCAGCGCCGCCCGGGATCCGTCCGCGCCCGCGGGTGGCGGCACGGACCGGTCAGCCGACGAACGGGGGGACCATGATCTCGCCCCGGGCCACCGGTACGACGTGCCCGGCGACCGTGGCGCCCACCGCCTGACCGTCCTCGGCGGTCACCGTGCAGGTCAGCACGGACGGGCGGTTGATCTCGGCGCCCTGGTGGACGGTGTACTCCGCGCGACCGTCGGCGGGCAGCAGGCCGCTGGCGACCAGCCACACCCCGAGGCCAAGGGCGGCCGAGCCGGTGGCCGGGTCCTCCGGCACGCCCAGCCCGGGAACGAACACCCGGGCGTGGGCGGTTTGCGCGGCGGCGTCCCAGGAGAAGACGCTGACGTGCTCCACTCCGTACCGCTGTGCCGCCGCCGCGTTGACCCGGGCGCAGGCCACCGCGTCCGGACGGACCGGGAGGTACGGGAACTCCAGCCCGCAGCCGGCCACCCGGGGTGCCGGGCCGAGATGGTCGTCCGCGGTCAGGCCCGCCATCTCCAGCAGCGAATCCGGATCCAGCTCCGGACCGAGGGTGGGGACGCCGCCGGTGAGCGTGGCCCCGGTCTCGGCCACCTCGATCGGCAGCACGCCCGCCCCGCACTCCTGGGTGACCTGCCCCACACCGAACATGCCCCGGCGGCTCGCGGTCACCGCCGCGCCGACGCTCGGGTGCCCGGCGAAGGGCAGCTCCTCGGCAGGGGTGAAGATGCGGGCGCGGTAGGTGGCGCCGACCTGGGTGGGCGGCAGCACGAACACCGTCTCGGAGAGGTTGAACTCACACGCGAGCGCCTGCATCTGCTCGGTGGCCAGTGCTTCGGCGCCGAACACCACGGCCAGCGGGTTGCCGGCGAACGGGCGGTCGGTGAAGACGTCCACGATCTCGTAGGCCAAGGTCGACATGTTGATAGACACTAGGCGCTTAGGCTGGTGCCCGTGAGCACGCCGACCCGGATCTACATCGCCCGGCTCGCCGGGGTCGCCGTCTTCGACCCCAACGGCGACCAGGTGGGCCGGGTCCGCGACGCGGTGGCCCGGCTGCGCCCGACGCAACGGCCGCCGGAGGTGGTCGGGTTGGTGGCCGAGATGCCGATGCGGCGGCGCATCTTCCTCTCCATCAACCGCATCACCTCCATCGACGCCGACGCCGTCGTGCTGGGCAGCGGCACGCTCAACCTGCGGCGTTTCGAGAAGCGCCCCAACGAGCTGCTCGTGCTGCAGGAACTGCTGGACCGCCGGGTGCAGCTCGAGTCCGGCGGGCAGGCGGGCTCCGTGGTCGACGTGGCGATGGAGTGCAGCCGCGGTGGCGAGTGGTCGCTGGCCCGGGTGGCCGTACGCGAGCAGACCGGCCGGCTGACCCGCCGCGGTCACCTGCACCAGGTCGAGTGGGAGCGGGTACGTGGGCTCAGCGGCATCGCCGACAGCCGGGGCACGGCCAACCTGCTCTCGGTGCTGGAGGACATGCGCCCCGCCGACCTCGCCAACGCCCTGCAGGACCTCCCCGACACCCGGCGCAACGAGATCGCCGCCGCGCTCGACGACGAGCGCCTCGCCGACGTGCTCAGCGAGCTGCCGGAGCACGACCAGGTGGAGATCCTGGCCGCGCTGGACCGGGAGCGGGCCGCCGACGTGCTGGAGGAGATGGACCCGGACGACGCCGCCGACCTGCTCAGCGAGCTGCCGCCGCCCGAGCAGGACGTGCTGCTCGACCTCATGCAGCCGGGCGAGGCCGATCCGGTGCGTCAGCTGCTCAAGTACACGCCCGGTACGGCGGGCAGCGTGATGACCTCCGAGCCGGTCATCCTGCCGCCGGACGCCACCGTCGCCGAGGCCCTGGCGCGGATCCGGGAACCGCAGCTCTCCCCCGCGATCGCCGCGCAGGTCTTCGTGTCCCGGGCGCCGATGACCACGCCGACCGGCCGTTACCTCGGCATGGTGCACTTCCAGCGGCTGCTGCGCGAGCCACCCGCCGACCTGCTCGGCGGCATCGTCGTCAACGACATCGACCCGCTGCGGCCGACCACCCCGCTGCCGGAGATCACCCGCCGGATGGCCACGTACGACCTGGTCGCCATGCCGGTGATCGACCGCAGCAACCGGCTGGTCGGCGCGGTCACGGTCGACGACGTGCTGGACCACCTCCTGCCCCGCGACTGGCGGGACCGGGACGCCGCCGGGCGCCCGTTTGCCGCCGAGCCGGCGCTGGACGGCGCGGATGGCTGAGCAGCGACGGGCACGACGGCTCGACCAGCCGCGCGAGCCCCGGGGCGTCAAGCTGCCCCGGTTCGACCCGGAGGCGTTCGGCCGGTGGTCCGAGGGGATCGCCCGGGGGATGGGCACCGCGAACTTCATCGTCTACATGACGATCGTGATCGCGCTGTGGTTCGGCTGGAACACCCTGGCCCCGGCGCACCTGCGCTTCGACCCGTACACCTTCACGTTCCTGACGCTGGTGCTGTCCCTGCAGGCCAGCTACGCGGCCCCGCTGATCCTGCTGGCGCAGAACCGGCAGGCCGACCGGGACCGGGTCACCCAGGACGAGGACCGCCGCCGGGCGACCATGCAGAAGGCCGACACGGAATACCTGACCCGGGAGATCGCCGCGCTGCGCAACGCGATGGGCGAGGTGGCGACCCGGGACTTCCTCCGTTCGGAGCTGGCCAGGCTGGCCGAGGAGCTGGACGAGGCGGGCCGGCGCCGGCAGCGCCTGGAGCAGCGCCAGCAGGACAGGATCCCGCAGCACGGCGACGGGCTGGAGGAGCCCCGCGACGACCTGGACGGCGACTGGGCCCGGGACGGCCGGCCCGAGGGCCGGGAGCCGAGGGGCCGCGAGGCCGAGGACTGAGCGCCGGCGAGGCGGCCCAGCCGTCGCCATCGATTCGCTCACACCGGTCCCCGCTGGCGGCGGTCGGGCACGGCCGCCGACGTAGCATTGCGGGCATGTCAGCACCCGTCAGCACCGTCTCCGACGCGATCCAGGCCGCGCTGGCCACCGTCAACGACCCGGAGATCCGCCGGCCCATCACCGAGCTGGGCATGGTCCGCTCCGCCGAGGTCGGCGACGACGGCGTGGTACGGGTCGAGCTGCTGCTCACCGTCGCCGGCTGCCCCCTGAAGGACAAGCTGCGCTCGGACATCACGGCCGCGGTCGGCGCGGTGCCCGGGGTGACCGGCGTGACGATCGAGTTCGGCGTGATGAGCACCGAGCAGCGCCAGGAGCTCCAGTCGAAGCTGCGCGGCGGCGGCGCCCAGGAGCCGGTCATCCCGTTCGCCCAGCCGGGCTCCCGCACCCGCGTGTACGCGGTGGCCAGCGGCAAGGGCGGCGTCGGCAAGTCCAGCGTGACGGTCAACCTGGCCGCCGCGCTGGCCGCCCGCGGGCTCTCCGTCGGCGTGGTCGACGCGGACATCTACGGCCACTCGGTGCCCCGGATGCTCGGCGCGGACGGGCGCCCGACCCGCGTCGAGGACATGATCATGCCGCCGCAGTCGCACGGCGTGAAGGTCATCTCGATCGGCATGTTCACCGCCGGCAACGCGGCCGTGGTGTGGCGCGGCCCGATGCTGCACCGGGCGTTGCAGCAGTTCCTCGCCGACGTCTACTGGGGCGAGCTGGACGTGCTCCTGCTGGACCTGCCCCCGGGCACCGGCGACGTGGCCATCTCCCTGGCCCAGCTGCTGCCCAACTCCGAGATCCTGATCGTCACGACCCCGCAGGCCGCCGCCGCCGAGGTGGCGGAGCGGGCCGGCGCGATCGCGCTGCAGACCCACCAGCGCGTGGTCGGCGTCATCGAGAACATGTCCTGGCTGGAACTGCCGGACGGCTCCCGGATGGAGGTCTTCGGCGCGGGCGGCGGCCAGGCGGTGGCCGAGTCGCTGACGAAGACCATCGGCGCGCAGGTGCCGCTGCTCGGGCAGGTGCCGCTCGACACCCGCGTGCGCGAGGCCGGCGACGTGGGCACCCCGATCGTGCTGGCCGAGCCGGAGTCGCCGGCCGCGAAGGCGCTGGGCCAGGTCGCCGACCGGCTCGCCGTGCGGCGGGAGTCGCTGCTCGGCAAGCCGCTGGGCCTCAAGCCGGCCGGCCGCTGACCGTACGCCGGCCACGGCCGGCACCGTCGCCACCCGCACGGGGGCGGCGTTCCCCCCGGGAGCGCCGCCCCCGTCGCCGTCTCCGGCGCGGCACGGCGGGCGGGGTCAGGTCGCTTCGTCGTAGCTGACCCGGGGCGCGGGGGCGGGGGTCGGGGCGGTGCCGGTGGCGGAGCGGCTGCCGCCCCCGCGCAGGTCCGCGGCGGAGGCGACGTCCTTCAGCTCGTCGTGCACGCCGGTGACGTCCGCCCGCAGGTTGTCGTAGACGCCCTGCAGGGGCTTCCGGATCGCCTGCTCGTCCTCCTCGCTGAGCAGGTGCTTGCGGATGAACGCCTTCGGGTGCAGGTCCTCCAACTGGATGTCGGTGCCCAGCTCGCGACTGAGGTCGGTCGTGGCGTTGCTGGCCATGGTGCGCAGGTTGCGCACCATGCGCAGGCCGTCGCTGATCACCGCGGGCAGCCGGTCACCGAAGATCAGCAGCGCCAGGAGCAGCAGCGCCCCGATCTCCCACCAGTTCAGGTTCTCGAACACTGCGCGGGCCTCCTTCGGCGTCAGCAGCAAGACTACGCACGTCGGTCACCACCCGGGGAGGGGTGGCCGGCCCCTACTTGGCGTCCGCCGCCAACGTCACGGAGGCGTTCTGCCGGTCGGATCCCCGGCGGTACTCCACGGCCACCACCGCGCCGGGCGCGAACTTCCGCACCAGGGCGATCAGGTCGGTCGGTTCGTTCATCGGCCGCCCGTCGAGCTTCAGGATCACGTCACCGGCCTTCAGCCCCGCGCCGGCCGCCGGCCCGGACGGTTCCACCGCCGCCAGGCGTACGCCGGTTGCCCCGGCGCCCGCGCCGGACCCGCCGACCTGGGCGCCGATCACCGTGCGGCGGGCCTTGCCGGTGCCGATGATGTCCTGGGTGATCCGCTTCGCCTGGTTGATCGGGATCGCGAAGGCGAGGCCGATGTTGCCCGCCTCCTGCCCGTCCGAGACCAGCGACTTGATGGTCGAGTTGACCCCGATCACCCGGCCCGCCCCGTCGACCAGCGGGCCGCCCGAGTTGCCGTGGTTGACGGCCGCGTCGGTCTGGATCGCCGCGTAGTAGCGCGTGGGGCCGCCGGGCTCGCCGGCCCGCATCGTCCGGTCCAGGGCGCTGATGATGCCGGCGGTGACCGTGTTGGCCAGCGAGAGCGGCGAGCCCATGGCCAGCACCGGGTCGCCCACGGCCAGCGCGTCGGAGTCGCCGAACTCGACCGGGCGCAGGCCCGTCCGGGAGACCTTGATCACGGCGATGTCGGACTCCGGGTCCTGCCCGACGACGGTGGCCGGGGCCGAACTGCCGTCGTTGAAGACCACCGACGCCTTGCCGGTCGCCCCCGCCACCACGTGGTCGTTGGTGATCACGTGCCCGTCGGCGCTGGCGATGAAGCCCGAGCCCTCGCTCGTGCCGCCGAGACCCGCCACCCGGACGGTCACCACGCTGGGCAGCACCCGCTCGGCGACCCCGGCCAGCGACTCGGGCCGGCGCTGGGCCAGACCGGGCGCCTGCGGGTCCGCGCCGAGCACCGTGCCGGCCGCGGCACCTCCACGCACCGCGAAGGCGTAGCCGAGGGCACCGCCCAGGCTGCCGGCGAGCAGTGCGGTGATCAACGGGATGAGCAGCAGTTGCCGCAGCGTCGGGCGGCCCGGGGCGTCCGGGTCACTCACCGGCTCCGGCTCGGTGCCGGGGCTCGGCGCGGCCGGCAGCACCACGGCAGCCGGCGCGGACGGGTCGCGCCACGGGTCGGCCATCGCGTCGGACCACCAGGGCGAGCTCGTGCCGCCCCCGGCGCCCTGAGGCGTCGGCGGCGAACCCACCGGCGGGCGTCCGGGCAGCGGCGGTCGCGCCGGTGCCGGAGTTCCCCCGGGCTGGCGCCAGTCCCAGCCGTCGGTCACGTCGGTGCCCTCCCAGTCCATCCCCGGCTCCCGCGCTCCACGGACCCGGCGACAACGTCGCCCGGTCGCGCTCGCCGGAACACCGCTTCCAGGATTACACGGATACGCCGGATGGAGTCACCGGTTGCCGAGCGTGATCGTCGGGTGGCGGACGCGCGGCTGCGCCCGTTCGACGTCGCCTCTAGGCTCACAGTGCCCACCCGCCCCGCACCACGCATGCCGCCCGGAGGTGTCCCATCGCCACGGTCGCCGGTTCCGGCACTTCGACGGCCCAGACCCTGCACTTCGCCGAGTCGTACGTGACCGAGGATCTCGTCCTGCGCACCGCCCGCAGCCTCGCCCACGAGGTCGGCCTCGAGGCGGTGACTCCCGGCGCCGGCGCGGCGCTGCGGCTGCTCGCCGCCGCCGGCAGCGCCCGGGCGGTGGTGGAGATCGGCACCGGCACGGGAGTCAGCGGGATCTGGCTGCTGCGCGGGATGCGCGCCGACGGCGTGCTCACCACCATCGACGTCGAGGTCGAGCACCAGCGCATCGCCCGGCGGATCTTCACCGAGGCGGGCTTCGCCGCCGGCCGGACCCGGATCATCACCGGCCGGGCGCTGGACGTGCTGCCCCGGCTCGCCGACGGCGCGTACGACCTGGTCTTCGTGGACGCCGAGGCGACCGGGTTCGCCGCCTGCGTGGACGCCGCGCTGCGGCTGCTGCGCCCGGGCGGCGTGGTCGCGCTCAACGGCACGCTGGCCGGCGGGCGGATCGGCGACCCGGCCGCCCGCGACGTCGAGACGGTGACCGTCCGCGAGGCGATCAAGGCCATCCGGGAGTCGGAGCACTGGATCCCGGCGCTGCTGCCGGTCGGCCACGGCCTGCTCGCCGCCGTCAAGTGCTGACCCGCCGCCGCTGACCGGGCGCCCGCCGGGGGCGGGCGCCGTCCGGCGGTCAATCCAGCGAGCCCAGCCAGCGCAGCAGCGAGCGTACGCCCCAGCCGGTCGCGCCCCGGGTCAGCTCGGCGTCGTCGCCGTCGGCCCACGACGGCGCGGACATGTCCACGTGCAGCCACCGGTCGCGCAGCCCGCCGGTGAACTCCCGCAGGTAGAGGGCGGCCATCACGGAGCCGGCGCCCCGGTCGGGCGAACTGTGCAGGTCGGCCAGATCGCTGCCGAGGTGCTCGGCGTAGTCCGTGGGCAGCGGCATCCGCCAGGCGGCCTCGCCCGCGGCGGCGACCGCGGCCAGCACGTCCGTGGCGAGGGTGTCGTTGTCGCTGTAGAGCGCGCCGGTGCGCTTGCCCAGCGCGACCGCGTTCGCCCCGGTGAGCGTGGCGAGGTCGACCAGCAGGTCGGGCCGGAGTTCGGCCACGGCGTACGCGAGCGCGTCGGCCAGCACGAGCCGGCCCTCGGCGTCGGAGTTGGTGGTCTCGCTGGTGGTGCCGCCGTAGTGGCGGATGACGTCGCCGGGGCGGAACGCCGAGCCGCTGAGCATGTTCTCCGCCAGCGGCGTGAGCGTGGTGACCCGGACCGGCAGGCGCAGGGCCGCCGCGCCGAGGGTCGCCGCGACCACGGCCGCCGCCCCGGCCATGTCCTTGCGCATCAGCTTCATCGCCGCCACCGGCTTGATCGAGATGCCGCCGGTGTCGAACGTGATCCCCTTGCCGACGAGCACCACGTGGGTACGCGCGTCGGCCGGCCGCCAGTCCAGCTCGACCAGGCGCGGGCCGCTGGCGGAGCCGCGCCCCACGGCGAGGATCCCGCCGAAGCCCTCGGCCGCCAGCTCGTCCGGGCCGCGTACGCGCAGGTGCAGGTCCGGCACGTCGGCGGCGAGGGCGGCGACCTGGTCGGCGAACCACTCGGGGTTCTTGACCGACGAGGGGGTGTTGGTGAGGTCGCGGGCGAAGCGCGTCATCCGGGCCGTCGTCCGGGCCGTCCGCACGGTCGCGGCGTACGCGTCCGGGTCGGTCACCACGACGTCGACCTCCGCCAGGGCCGGGACCGTGCCGGCGTCGGTCAGCCGGAACCGGTACGAGGCCAGCAGGAGCCCCTCGACCAGTCCGCGTACGGCCGCCGGGGTGACCCCCGCCGGCATGGCCAACGTGACGCGTGTCTCATCCTTCGCGGCGCGGGCCAGAGCGGCGCCGGCCGTCCGCCAGCCCGCCTCGTCGCCCCCGCCGACGCCGAGCAGCAGCAGCCGGCCGGGGTCGCGCCCGGGGCGTAGCTGTGCCTGGACCTCGCCCGGGCGCCCGGTCAGTCGTGCCGCCGGCACCAGGGCGGCGGCCTCCTCGGCCAGCCCGTCGGGCAGCGCCGCCGCAGTCGGGGCCGGTCGGGCCGGCTCGTCGTCGGCCGCACCGGGCCGCACGGGCAGGACGAGGGTGTCGAGCCGGTCCGGCTCGGCGAGCAGACGGATGGCGAGCACGCGGAGCCGTACCTCCAGGGAAGCTCGCGGAGCGGGGCTCCGCGGGGAATGAAGACCCTGAGCCACCGGCGTGGCCGGTGGCTCAGGGGTTGACGAAAGGCCCGCGCGGGCGCGCGGGCCGTTCCTCGGTCAGCCGGCGGCTGCCTTCAGTGCGTCACCGAGCGCGTTGGCCTCGTCGGGAGTCATCTCGACGACGAGCCGGCCACCGCCCTCCAGCGGGACGCGCATGACGATGCCCCGGCCCTCCTTGGTGACTTCCAGCGGACCGTCGCCCGTCCGCGGCTTCATCGCCGCCATGTTGTCTCCCCTCAGACCTACACCAGGGTCGGTGGGTTGCCCCACAGCCACTTCGTCTTGACCACCCGCAACCTACGCGGGGGTGTCGACCAACGATTTTCCCTGATGAACACCGCCGGACCCAAACCGAAGCAGCATTGATGTAACAGCATCTAGCTTATCCTGAGAAGGCCTGTCACAATGTGCGGTCATGCAGGCACGGTCGGCGCTCTTCGACCTGTACGGCGACCACCTCCGGGCGAGGGGCGGCCGGGCACCCGTCGCCGCCCTGGTCAGGCTGCTGGCGCCGCTCGGGATCGCCCCGCCCGCCGTGCGTACGGCGGTCTCCCGGATGGTCCGTCAGGGGTGGCTCGACCCGTGCCGGCTGACCTCCGGACCGGGATATTCGATCACACCGAAAGCCGCCCGCCGACTGGACGAGGCGGCGGCGCGGATCTACCGCACCGGCCGGATCACCTGGGACGGGCGGTTCGACCTGCTGGTGCTGGAGGCCCCCCTGTCCCGGCGCGACCGGCAGCGGCTCGCCGCCAACCTGACGTTCCTCGGCTACGGCGCCCTCGACGAGTGCACCTGGGTGGCGACACGGCCGGGTGAGGACGTCGACGTGCTGCTCGACGAGGCGGACGTGCGCTACGAGCGGTTCACGGCCGCGCACGCCGCCGGCACCCCCGGCGCGATGGGCGTGGTGCGCCGCGCCTGGGACCTCGCGGAGATTGGCAGGGCGTACGAGCAGTTCGTCGCCGAGCAGCGCCCCCTGCTGGCGGGGGTCACCGTGCGCAGCCTCGACGAGGAGGCGTACGCCGCCCGGTTCCGGCTCGTGCACGCGTGGCGTACCTTCCTGTTCCGGGACCCGCAGCTGCCCCCTGCGTTGCTCCCCGAACGCTGGCCCGGCACCGCCGCGGCCAGTTTCTTCGACCGGCACGCGGCCCGGCTGCGGCCGGCCGCCGACCGGTACGTCGAGCAGTGCCTCGACTCCGGCAACCGCATCGCCCGACAGAAGGGTCGTTAGAAGTGACCGAGCCGCTGCTCGTCGACCGGACCGACGCCGTCGTCACCCTGACGCTGAACCGCCCCACGGCGATGAACGCGCTCGACGTGGCGCTCAAGGAGGCGCTGCGGGACACGCTGGCCGAGTTGGAGACCGACCGGTCCTGCCGGGCGGTGGTGCTCGCGGGCGCGGGTCGGTCGTTCAGCGCCGGTCAGGACCTGCGCGAGCACGTGCAGACCCTGGAGTCCACCGACGGCAACCCGCTGGACACCGTCCGCGCCCACTACAACCCCATCGCCGCCCGGCTGGCCAACCTGCCCAAGCCGGTGGTCGCCGCCGTGCGGGGCATGGCCGCCGGGGCGGGCGCCTCGCTGGCGTTCCTCGCCGACATCCGCATCGGCGGGCCGTCGACCAGCTTCCTGATGGCGTTCGCCAACGTCGGGCTCGCCGCCGACACCGGCGCCTCCTGGACGCTGCCCCGGCTCGTCGGGCACGCGAAGGCCGTCGAGCTGCTGATGCTGGCCGAGCCGGTACGCGCGGCGGACGCCTGCCAGCTCGGGCTGCTCAACCGCCTGGTGGAGGACGACGAGCAGGTGCTGCCGACCGCGCAGGAGCTGGCCGCCCGGCTGGCCGCCGGCCCGACCGTCGCGTACGGGGCGATCAAGCGACAGCTCTCCATCGCCGACGCCGGCACGCTGGCCGACGCCCTGGCCGCCGAGGCGCAGGCGCAGGCGATCTGCGGCGGCACCGCCGACCACCGCGCCGCCACCCTGGCGTTCGTCAACAAGCAGAAGCCGGTCTACGAGGGCCGCTGACGCCCACCGGGCGCGGGGGTCAGTCGTCCTCCTCCGGATCCTGGTTGGCCTCGGCGCCGAGCACGAACGCCTGCATGGCCAACTCGTCGCCGGAGGGCGAGACGAAGGCGGGCAGCTCGCGGGGGCCCAGCTCCTGCACGTAGGCCCAGAACAGGCGGACCGCCTCGGCGGGCGACGCGGCCTCGATCGGCAGGTCGAGGCTGACCAGCCAGGGGCGCCGCCGCGGTGGTGGGCCGAGCCGGTCGGCCAACTCCCGGAAGGCCGACGGGTCCAGCGCGGTCACCGGCCCGTCGAGCGCCAGCGCGTCGGCCGGCACCGGCTCGTCGAAGGCCCGCCGGGTGTACGCCACCACCAGCGGCGCCTCGACCCGCTCGGACTGGGGGTCGTCCGGGTCCTCCCGCTCCTGGCCGCTGGCCGCGGCGACCCGGCCCAGCGCCACCAGCCGGGGCGGCGCGTCGACGAGCACGGCCACCAGGTCGCCGGGGCTGGGTCCGGCGGCCTCGGCCAGGCCGGTCAGCTCGAGCGTGTCGTGGTGGACGAGCCGCTCGGCCTCGTAGCGCCCCGTGGGCAGCAGCACCGCCCAGGCGCCCGTGCCGTCGGCGGGGCGGGCCCCGTCCACCCGGTGCGCGGTGTCGGTCGTCATGGCCTCCATCCCATCACGCCGCGCGCGCCGCCACGACGTGGCAGCCCGCAAGGTGGTCGTCGACCATCCCGGTGGCCTGCATCAGCGCGTAGGCCGTGGTCGGACCGACGAAGCGGAAGCCCCGCTTCTTGAGCGCCTTGGCCATCGCCGTGGACTCGGCGGTCAGCGCCGGCACCTGCGCGAACGACGTGGGTCGGGCCGGCCGGGGCGGCGGGGCGAAGGACCAGAGCAGCGCGGAGAGCCCCTCCGGAAGCTCCAGCGCCGCCCGGGCGTTCGCGATCGCCGCCTCGATCTTGGCCCGGTTGCGGACGATGCCGGCGTCGACGAGCAGCCGGGCGACGTCGGCGTCGCCGTAGCCGGCCACGGCCTCGATGCGGAACTCGTCGAAGGCCAGCCGGAACGCGGGACGCTTGCGGAGGATGGTCAGCCAGGACAGCCCCGACTGGAACGCCTCCAGCGTGAGCCGCTCGTAGAGCGCGTCGTCGCCGCGCAGGGGGCGGCCCCATTCGGTGTCGTGGTAGGCGGCGTAGTCGGGGGTGCTGTTCCCCCAGCCGCAGCGCGGCAGCCCGTCGGCGCCGATCACCAAGTCAGTCACGCGCCCACGCTAGGGCACCGCCCCGACCGGCCCACGCCCTGCGGCCCCGCGTCGCGCCTCGGCCGACGGGTCCGTACCGCCCGGGGTCGGCGACATCGGGGGCCCCGGGCGGGCCGACACCCCGATGTCGGCGACGTCGAGTCGATCAGGGGAAGTCGCTCGACGAGGGCACGCGCACCGGCCCGCCCACCGTCAGGGCAGCCGGCCCTGCTCCACCAGCCGGCCGAACTTCTTCAGCGCCTGGGTCAGGCTGAACTTCGACCCGGGCCAGAGCACCGGCCAGGCCACCCGGCCCGCCGGGCCGCCCGGCAGGTGGAACCACTCGTGCCAGACGACCTGGGTGCGGTCGCGCTCAAGCGGCGTGCAGCGCAGCACGCCGGGGCCGCGCAGCAGCTTCCCGCAGTGCACGACGCCCACCTCGTAGGGCGCGTCCACCCGGACCACCCGCATCTCGTCGCGCAGCACGGCGGGCCCGAACGCGGTGACGGCCTCGACCAGGCTGCCCTCGCCGCCGTCGCCCTCGACCACCCGCACGGTGGTGAAGGGGATCCAGTCCGACTGCCGCTCCCAGGCCGTCAGCGCCGCGAAGACCCGCTCCGCCGGCGCGTCGACGATCACCGTGGCCGTGACCTCACCGGCGCCCGGCTGCGCCACGTCACGCAGGTCGTCGCCGGATTCCGGCCCGGTCACTTCGACTCCGACCCGACCACCGGGCCGGGACCGGTCGTGTCGCCCGCCGGCCGCGTCGTGCCGTCGTCGCCCGCGCCGGTGTCCTCCGCGGCGCCGTCGGCTCCGGGCCGCCCTGCGCCCCCGCCGTCGGCGGCTCCCGGCCGGCCGGTCGACGCCGTGCCCTGCGCCGCCGCCCCGGCGGG
>NZ_JBAKHL010000045.1:0-50246 GCF_036902715.1 Micromonospora sp. CPCC 205546 | reverse complement strand
CGACTTTGGTGGGCTGACGAACCGGCTCAGTCCACGAGCGGGCGGACGTCCCAGACGTGGGCGCCGGCCACCTCCCGGCCCGGGCCGATCAGCGCGTCGACCGTACGGCGCACCGGGTGGCCGTGGTGCAGCCCACCCTGGACCACCAGGGCGGCGCGCCAGTGGCGCAGGTCCTCGACCGCCTGGCGGCGGTGCTCGTCGGTGATCACCGGCACCTCGCCGGTCTCGGCCACCCGGCGCAGCAGTTCGGCGGTGGGGCGGTCCGGCGCGCCCCACCGGGCGGCCGGATCGTCGGCGGCCCGGGGGCCGATGAAGTAGCCGCCCGGCGCCGGGAAGGCCAGCCCGGTGCGGGCCGACCAGAGCATCGCCGGGCTGATCCCGGCGCCCGTCACCGGCGGCACCGGCACCAGGGTCCGGCCCGGCGGGACGTGGGCGCGCCAGCCGCCCTCGGCCACGAACGCCGGCACGGGCCACGCCGGCACGGTCCGGATCGGGGTGGGGATCAGGGGCAGCAGCGCGGCGGCCACCGCCCCGCCCCAGAGCAGCCGCACCGGCACGCCGCCCGCCCACGCCCCGGTCATGCCGTCGCCCCGCGCTCCGGCCACGGCCTCGGGGCGCAGCCGGTCCAGGGAGAGGGCGAGCAGGACGCCCAGCACCGGGACGCAGACCAGCGGGAAGCGCGCCGGCACCGCGTGGTCGAGCAGGGGCAGCCCGGCGACCAGCCGGTACGGCCCGGGGATGCCGGTGGGCGTGCCGTCCAGCCGGACCTGCTCGCCCAGCGAGAGCAGCGCGAAGAACAGCCCGCAGACGGCCAGCGCGCGCACCAGCGGCCGACGCCACAGCCAGATCGCGATCACCACGGCGAGCACCAGCAGCCCCGGCCCGAAGAAGGAGTTCTCCTCCGTGGGGTTGGGCGCGAGCAGCCCCGGCAGGTGGTCGTCGCCGAGCACCGTCTGCCGCGCGGAGGCGGTGAAGGACGCGGCGTCGAGCTGGTAGCCGTACGCGTGGAAGGGCATCCCCCGGTAGTGGCCCGGGCCGAAGAACTGGAACCACAGCGGGTACGCCAGCAGCGGCAGCGAGACCGCCACGCCGACGGCGAGCCGGCCGAGCAGCGCGGGCGCCAGCCGGCGTGCGGCCCCCCGGTCGGCCGCCGCGTACGCCAGCGCGAACGTCCCGGCGGCGAGGACCAGGAAGACCAGCACCTCCTCGCCGAGGAAGACCTGGTACGCCACCAGCAGCCCGAGCAGCGTGCCGTGCCGCCACACCCGGCGCGGGTCGGGGTGGAACACCAGCGCCAGGATCACCGGCACGAGGAACTGCGCCGCCATGTGCAGGTGCGCCCCGGCCTGCGCGACCATGCCGGGGGCGAAGCCGCAGAACAACCCGCCGACGGCCGCCGCGGCCCGGGAGTCGACCAGCCGGCGGCGCAGCAGGGCGTACCAGGCGGTCGCGGTGCCGGCGAGGCAGCAGACCACGGCCACCAGGAACGCGGCCTGCGAGCCGAAGAGCAGGGTGACCGGCGTCAGCGGCACCCCCAGGCCCAGCACGGAGGTGTTGGCCATCAGGTTCACCCCGTCCGGGGCGTTCAGCTCCGCGCTGTACAGCGGGTTCTCCAGGCGGGTCACCGCCCGGGCCGCACGGGCCAGCATCCACTCGAAGAGGACCTGGTCCCCCGCCTGGTGGAACAGCCGCCCCGGGCGGCCCCACTGGCCGACGGTCAGCAGCACCGCCAGGGCGAAATAGCCGGCGACGACCAGCGCGTCCGGCGCGCGTACCGGCAGCCGGCGGGACCGCCGCGCGGGTGCCGCGTCGACGGTGCCGGTCGCCACCGGGGCGGTCATCAGGCCGAGGGGTCGGTCAGCGCCCGGACGTCCCAGACCCAGACGTCGAGCTCCCGGCGACCGGGACCGACCAACTGCTCCACGGTGCGCCGCAGCTGCTCAGCGTGGTGCTGACCGACCGGCAGCACCAGGATGGCCGCCCGCCAGTGCCGCAGCTCGTCGAGCGAGCGACGGCGCTGCCGGTCGTCCAGCTTCGGGATGCGGCCGGTCGAGGCCACCTCCTCCAGCAGCCGCCCGACGCCGCTGGGCCGGCCGCCGAAGCGGCCCGGGTCGCCGGTGTTGCCGTTGCGCGGCGCCAGGAAGTAGCCGCCGGGGATCTTGAAGTCGAGGTTGGTGGAGGCGGCCCAGCGCATCCCGTGGGTGTGCCCCATGGCGGGCACCGGGATCGGCACCAGCGTCTGGTCGGGACCGACGTAGCCGCGCCACCGGTCGGCGGTGATGAAGTCCGGCACCGGCGGGCGGGAGGTCACCTGCAACGGCATCGGCGCGATCGGCAGCAGCGCGAGGACGAGACCGGCCACGGTGAGCGTACGCAGCGTGCGCCGCTCGAGCGGCAGCGCACGGGAGCGCTCGACGGCGAGGGCCAGCAGGATGCCCACCACCACGCTGGTGATCAGGCCGAACCGGGTGGGCACCACCGCGTCGAGCAGCGGCAGCCGGACCAGCCACTCCCATGGGCCGGTGAACAGCTCGCGGTCCCACCAGGACACCCGCTCGCCGAGGGAGAGCACGGCGAAGAACGCGCCGGTCGCGGCGAGCGCCCGCACGAGCGTCTCCCGCCGCAGCCAGGCCACGATGCCGACGGCGATCAGGGCGAGGCTCCAGCCGAAGAAGGCGTTCTCCTCCGAGTAGTTGGGCGCGAGGTTGACGTTGGCGCGCTGGTCGCCGCCGATCGTCGGCGAGCCGGGCGCGAAGAAGGCCGCGATGTCGTTGCCGTAGTCGCGGACCGCGTCGCTCAGCCCGTGGTACGCCATCGGCCCGGCGAACTGGACGTAGAGCGGGTAGGCCAGCAGCGACCCGGCGAGCACGGTGCAGATCGCGAGGGCCTTGGCCAGCGGTCGCCAGGCCGCCGACCAGAGCGCGGGCCGCTGGGCGAGCACGGCCAGCAGGAACACCCCGCAGGCGAGCGCCGTGAAGAGCAGGATCTCCTCGTTGATGAACGCCTGGGCGGTGACCATCAGGGCGAGCAGCGCGCCGTCGCGCCACGGCCGCCGGGACCGGGTGATGACCAGCACCCGCCAGACGATGAACGGCAGCAGGAACTGGGAGATGATGTTGGGGTGCCAGTTGGCGTGCGAGAGCATCGCCGGCGAGAACCCGCAGAACCAGCCACCGACGGCCGCCGCCAGCGGGCTGCGCACGACGTGCCGGGAGAGCACGAAGTACCAGGCCGAGGCGGTGCCGGCGAGCGCGAGCGTGACCAGCACCACGAAGGTCACGGCCGGCCCGAAGAGCAGCGTCACCGGCACCATCGGGATGCCCAGCGCGAGGATGGCCGTGTTGGCCATCAGGTTGACCCCGTCGGGGTAGTTGAACTGGTCGGTGAAGAACGGGAACTCGCCATGCAGCACCACGCGTACCGAGTGGGCGAGGAAGAACTGCACCTGGGCCGGGTCGCTGCTGTAGAGCGACGCCACCCGGCCGGCCGGGTCCACCCAGATCTGGCTGGTCACCCACACCGCGGCGAGCAGGAACAGGCCGAAGACCGTGAGGTCCTGCCGCCGCCGGGTCCACCGTCGCGGCCGGGCCGCGGCATCCGCCCCGCCGGCCTCGCCGGAGGGGGTGGCGGCGTCGGTCGGCGCGGCGGCCACGCCGGGCTCGGCGTCGCCGGCGGCCCCGTCCGGCGTACGGTCACCGGGTTCCACGCGCGGCGCCACGGGTTCGGACGCGGGGGCCGCGGCGGCGTCGGATTCCGACCAGGATTCGGCGCGGGTCTCGGCAGGCGTCACAGTCGGCGGAGTCTACCCGAGCGGGACATTCACCCTGAAACCACGGCAGTGTCCTGTGTGGCCGGTGTCGGCCACGGCCCCCGACCTGCACAACGACGGCGGTCGAGGTGGCGCGCCCCGGTGATCCGACATCTCGTACTATGGCGCTTTCCGTTGAACGACGGCTGAGGCGATCGAGGGGGCGTACAGGTGGCTCCAGTCCGCCGGCGCGGCATCACGGCCACCGCACTGCTGAGCCTGCTGCTCACCGCGACCGCCTGCGGTCCGGTGGCCGAGCGGCGGCCGGGCGACCTGCGGGTCGGCTACGACAGCCTGGACGGCGACCTCGCGGTCTGGCCGCCCCGCGGCACGCTCGCGGGTGACGCCGCCGTCCGGTCGGCCGTGACCGGGGCGGTACGCGACTGGCGGTCGCCGGCCGACGACCGGGTGCACCTGCCCACCTCCGGGATCCTCTGGTCCGGCGAGGTCGACGGCGCGCCGCTGGCGCTGGTCGCCGCCGACGTGCCCGGCGAGAGCGCCTCCTGGCTGCTCCAGGTCACCGCCGAGGACGGCCGGTACGCGGTCACCCGCGCCGCCGAGTACACCGACCCCGGCTACCTGGTCTACTCCGACGTGCTGCCCGTGCACACCTCCGACGGGCGGCGCTACCTCACCTCCGAGCGGGTGCAGCGGCTGCTCGGGCCGGACGGCCGCGCCCTGCGGCACGCCGACGGCCTCACCGAGCCGGTGGACGTGCCGGCGTGCCGGGCGGTGCCGGTGACCGCCACGCTCAGGGCCACCGAGGCGCTGCCCCGGGGCCGGTCCGCCGACCGGCTGCTGGACCTCGGCACGGGCACCACCGACCCGCGCTACCCGCTCGTACGCGACGAGAGCGGCTCCGGCAAGCGGGCCCTCACCGGCCTGGACACCTGCGTGCTCGCCGGCGAGCAGGGCCCCTTCGGCAGCGTTCCCCGGCGCATCGGCGACCGGGACGCGCCACGCTCGGTGCCGTCGTCGTGGCCGATGACCAAGCTGACCGTACGCACCCTGGGCGAGGTCGCCCTGGGCGGCGGCGAGCCGGCGGAGCTGGAGCAGCTCACCTGGGAGACGGCCGACGGCACGATGACCGCCGTGGTGTACCGCCCCTCCGACGGGGGCACGCCGGTGGTCTCCCCCGCCGACCGGTCCAACCCGTTGCAGACCTACACGCTGCCGGTGCCGGGGCAGCCGCTGGCCGTGCTGAGCTGGCGGCCGACCGCCGACAGCTCGCTGTCGACGCCGCCGGACACGCTCCGGCTGGTGGACCGGCCGGGGCTGGTCGTGGTGCCGATGCCGACCCGCTCGCAGACGTTCAGCCTCGCCGAGGCGGAGAAGCCCCACTACCGCTCCCTGGGCGGCCGCTGACCCGGCACGCGGGACGCCGACGGCGGGTGGCCCGGTCTCCCGGGGCACCCGCCGTCGGCGGTCGGAGGCTCAGTTCTGCGCGGCCGCGTCGTCGGCGGTGATCACCGGCTCCACCGGCTCGACGTCCAGCCGGGAGATCCAGCCGGTGACGTCGCGGGCCACGTCCTGCGCGGTCAGGCCGAGGTCGGCGAGGATCTGCGCGCGGGTGCCGTGCGGGTGCCAGTCGGCCGGTACGCCCAGGTCCTTCAGCGGCACCCGGACGTCGGCGTCGCGCATCGCCTGGGCGAGGGCGTCGCCGACGCCACCGACCCGGACGCCGTCCTCGACGGTGACCACGAGGCGGTGCCCGGCGGCCAGCTCGACCAGCTCCGCCGGGACGGGACGGACCCAGCGCGGGTCGACCACGGTGACCCCGAAGCCCTGCCCGGCGACCCGGGTCGCCACCTCCATGCCGAGGTGGCCGAAGGAGCCGACCGCGACCACCAGCACGTCCTTGCGGGCCGACTCGGCCAGCACGTCGACGGTGCCGACCCGGCGCACGGCCGGCAGGTCGGCGGCGACGGTGCCGGTCGGGAAGCGGACGATGGTGGGGCCGTCGTCGACGCCCACCGCCTCGCGCAGCTCCTCGCGCAGCGTGGCGGCGTCGCGGGGCGCGGCGATCCGCAGCCCGGGCACGACCCCGAAGACGGACATGTCCCACATGCCGTAGTGGCTCGGCCCGTCGGGGCCGGTGATGCCGGCCCGGTCCAGCACGAAGGTCACCGGCAGCCGGTGCATCGCCACGTCCAGCAGGACCTGGTCGAAGGCGCGGTTGAGGAAGGTCGCGTAGACCGCCACCACGGGGTGCAGCCCGCCGAGGGCCAGGCCGGCGGCCGAGGTGGCCGCGTGCTGCTCGGCGATGCCCACGTCGTAGACCCGGTTCGGGTGCTTGCGGGCCAGCTTGGCGATGCCGGTGGGCTCGGCCATCGCGGCGGTGATGCCCACCACGTCGGGCCGCTCGTCGGCGATCGCGACCAGCTCGTCGGCGAAGACGTGGGTCCACTTCACCGACGGGGCGGCCACCAGCTTGCCGGTCTCGATGTCGAAGGCGCTGCCCGGGCCGTGCAGGCAGTCGGCCTCGTCCTCCTCGGCCGGGCGGTAGCCGTAGCCCTTGCGGGTGACGGCGTGCACGATCACCGGGCCGCCGAAGTTCTTCGCCGCGCGCAGCGCCGACTCGACCGCGGTCACGTCGTGCCCGTCGACCGGGCCGACGTACTTGATGCCGAGGTCCTCGAACATCGCCTGCGGGGCGACCGCGTCCTTGATGCCCCGCTTGACCGCGTGCAGCACCTCGTACATCGGCCTGCCGACCAGCGGCGTCGAGCCGAGCGCCTCCTTGACGGTGTCGAGCACCTTCTCGTAGCCGGGGTTGAGCCGCAGCGCCGACAGGTGGTCGGCGAGGCCGCCGATGGTCGGCGCGTAGGACCGGCCGTTGTCGTTGACCACGATCACCAGCGGGTTGCGGGAGGTGGCGATGTTGTTCAGCGCCTCCCAGCACATGCCGCCGGTGAGCGCGCCGTCGCCCACCACGGCGACCACGCTGCGCTGCTCGCCCCGCAGCGCGTACGCCTTGGCCAGGCCGTCGGCGTAGGACAGGGCGGTGGAGGCGTGCGAGTTCTCGATCAGGTCGTGCTCGCTCTCGGCCTGGCTGGGGTAGCCGGAGAGGCCGCCGCGCTGGCGCAGCCGGTCGAAGCCGGTCTGCCGCCCGGTGAGGATCTTGTGCACGTACGCCTGGTGACCGGTGTCGAACAGCAGCCGGTCGCGCGGGGAGTCGAAGACCCGGTGCATGGCCAGGGTCAGCTCGACCACGCCCAGGTTGGGGCCGACGTGGCCACCGGTGCGCGAGACCTTGGCGACCAGGAAGTCACGGATCTCGGCGGCGAGGACGTCCAACTCCTCGGCGGACATCCGCTTGACGTCCTGCGGACCCCGGACAGTGGCCAGCAGCCCGGTGTGGTGGACCGTGTCCTCTTCAACGCTCATGACGCAAGAGTCTATCGGCCCCCCGGTACTCCGCAGCCCAGCCCGGAGGCCCGCCCACCGGTCGTGGGTGCTGAGCGCCTGGTCAGCCCCCGGATGGATCGCGGCCGGCCGGGACGCCCGGGACGGTCAGGCCGCGATCACCAACCGCCGGGGCGCCGCGACGGCCGGGGCGCCCCGGTACGCCGGCCCGGCCGGGGTCCAGGAGCCCAGCACGGCGGCCCGGGTGGCGCCGGTCACCGAGGGCAGCGCGCCGGGCAGCCCGTGCCAGGAGAGCCAGCCCAGCAGCGCGAACGCGTACGCCTCCTTGGCCTGCGCGGGCACGCCCAGCTCGTCGGTGGTACGCAGCCGCCAGCGCCCGGCCCCGAGGGCGGCCAGCCGGGCGGTCAGGGTCGGGTTGCGCACCCCGCCGCCGGCCGCGACCACCTCCGCCACGCCGTGCCGGTCGCACTCGGCGGCCACCACCCGGGCGGTCAGCTCGGTCAGGGTGGCGAGCACGTCGTCGGCCGGCACCGGCTCGCCGAGGGCGGCCAGCCGGGCGTCCAGGTAGCCGGCGTGGAACAGCTCCTTGCCGGTCGACTTGGGCGGGGGCGCCGCGTAGTACGGCTCGGCGAGCAGGGAGTCGAGCAGGCCGGGGTGCACCCGACCGGCCGCCGCGCGGGCGCCGTCGAGATCGCACGGCCGCCCCAGCAGCCGCCGGGCCGCCGCGTCGAGCAGCGCGTTGGCGGGCCCGACGTCGTACCCGAGCACCGGCGCGCCCGGCGCGAGGACCGTGAGGTTGGCGATGCCGCCCAGGTTGAGCGCGGCGCGCGGGGCCGCGCCGTCCGCCGGGTCGAGCAGCAGCGCGTCGAACGCCGGGACCAGCGGCGCGCCCTGCCCGCCGGCGGCGACGTCCGCCGAGCGCAGGTCCGACAGCACCGGTACGCCGACCCGGGCGGCCACCCGGGCCACGGCGCCGAGTTGCAGGGTGCCCCGGACCCGCCCGCCGTCGACCCAGTGGAAGACCGTCTGCCCGGGCGAGACCACCGCGTCGACCGCGCCGCCGGCCAGCTCGACGCCGAGGGCCGCGGCCTCCGCGAAGACCTCGCCGAGGCGGTTGTCCAGCCGGCAGACCGCCTCGACCGTGCTGCTCCCGGGCGGCAGCACCGCGCCGATCGCGGCGCGCAGGCCGTCGTCGTAGTCGAGGCTCCGGTGGCCCAACGGGCGCAGCCGCAGCGTGTCCCCGTCGGGGGCGAACTCCGCGGCGGCCACGTCCACCCCGTCGTAGGAGGTGCCCGACATCAGTCCGACGATCTTCATCGCGTCAGGCTAGCGGTCGGCCCCGTCGGGCGGCAGGAGCAGACCGACCAGCTCGACGTGCTGGGTCATCGGGAACAGGTCGAAGCCGCGCAGCGCGGCCAGCCGCCAGCCCAGCTGCGCGAAGGTGCGCACGTCGCGGGCGAAGGCCGCCGGGTCGCAGGCCACGTACGCCACCGCACGGGGGCCGGCGGCCACCAGGTCCCGCACCACCCGGGCGCCCGCGCCGGAGCGCGGCGGGTCGAGCACCACCACGTCGACCGGGCCGGTGATCCGGCGGCGGGCCAGGGCGGTCTCCACCCGGGCGCCCACGATCTCGACCCGGGGCAGGTCGCGCAGGTTCTCCCGGGCGGCGGCGACGCCCTGGGCCGCCGACTCGACCAGGGTGACCCGGCCCGCGTCGCCGACCCGGTCGGCCAGCGCGGCGGCGAAGAGCCCGGCCCCGCCGTAGAGGTCCCAGGCCCGCTCGCCCGGGCGCGGGTCGGCCAGCGCCAGCACCGCGCCGACGAGGGTGTCGGCGGCGGCCGGGTGGACCTGCCAGAACGACGACGCCGGCAGCGCCCACTCCCGGCCGGCAGCCACCTCGCGGACCCGCTGCGGGCCGCTGACCGTGCGGGGCACCCCGTCGGCGACGGCGGTCACGGCCACGTCGCCGCCGGTGGAGGCGACCGTCTCGACCGCGTCCGCGTCCGGCCAGCGCGTCCCGGAGGGGACCAGCACGGGCAGCTCCCGGATGGCCGGGTGCGCGATCAGGCAGCGGTCGATCGGGACCACCTCGTGCGAGCGGTGCTTGAGCAGGCCGGCCCGGCCCGCGCCGTCGACGGCGTAGCGGACCCGGGAGCGCCAGCCGAGCGGTCCACCGGGCAGCGCCTCGACCCGGACGCCGAGGGCGTCCAGCGCGGCGTCCGTGAGCCCGCCGAGGCGGGTGAGCTGCTCGCGTACGACCGCCGCCTTCCAGTCGAGCTGGGCGGCCGGGGCGACGTGCTGCAGGTCGCAGCCGCCGCAGCGGCCCGGCTTCGCGTACGGGCATGGCTGCTCGACCCGCTCCGGGGCGGCCTCGAGCACGCTCACCGCGTCGGCCCGGACGAACCCCCTGTGCACCTCGGTCACCTCGGCGACGACCCGCTCGCCGGGCAGCGCGTGCCGGACGAAGACCACCTGGCCGTCCACCCGCGCGACGCAGTGCCCGCCTGGGGCGACCGCCCCGACGGTCAGCTCGACCCGCTCGGCCTCCTCGAGCCCTCGACCTTCGCCCTGCGCGGTCACCGCTCACCTCCACCACTCGGGCCGCCCTCGCCGGGCGGCGCGGACACGACGGGCGGGACGCTCGGCGGCAGGGTGCCGCGCGGCGCGACCCGGGGACCGCGCGCCGGACCCCGGGTCAGGGTGGCGTCCAGCCGGTCCAGATCCTTGCCTGCGGTCGAGGCGAGCTGCCACGGCACGCTGGTCACCATCACCCCCGGTTCGAAGAGCAGCCGGCCCTTCAGTCGCAGCGCGCTCTGGTTGTGCAGCAGGTTCTCCCACCAGCGCCCCACCACGTACTCCGGGATGAAGACCGTCACCACGTCGCGCGGTGACTCCCGGCGCACGCCGGCCACGAAGCCCAGGATCGGCCGGGTGATCTCCCGGTACGGCGAGTCGACCACGGTCAGCGGGACCGGCAGGTCCCGCCGTTCCCACTCCGCCTGCAACTCCCGGGTGTCCTTCTCGTCGACGTTCACCGTCACCGCGGTCAGGGTGTCCGGCCGGGTCGCCCGGGCGTACGCGATGGCCCGCAGCGTCGGCTTGTGCAGCTTGCTGACCAGCACGACGGCGTGGTTGCGGGCGGGCAGCACCCCGCGGTCCTCGTCCGGCGGGGTCAGCTCGGCGGCGATGCGGTCGTAGTGCCGGCGGATGGCCAGCATCAGCACGTAGATCATCGCCATCGCGGCGATGGCGATCCACGCCCCGAGCAGGAACTTCGTGACGAGCACGATGACCAGCACCGCGCCGGTCATCACCATGCCGAACGTGTTGATCGCCCGGGAGCGCAGCATCCGCCGGCGCGCCTGCGGGTCCCGCGCGGTCTTCAGGTGCCGGTTCCAGTGGCGGATCATGCCGGCCTGGGAGAGCGTGAACGAGACGAAGACGCCCACGATGTAGAGCTGGATGAGCTTCGTCACCTCGGCCTGGAAGCCGACGATCAGCACGATCGCGGCGACGGCCAGGAAGACGATGCCGTTGGAGAAGGCCAGCCGGTCGCCGCGGGTGTGCAGCTGCCGGGGCAGGTAGCGGTCCTGGGCGAGGATCGAGCCGAGCACCGGGAAGCCGTTGAACGCGGTGTTCGCGGCGAGGAAGAGGATCAGCGCGGTCACCCCGGCGACCACGAAGAGCAGCACCGAGCCGGAGCCGAAGACCGTCTCGCCGAGCTGGGTGGTGACGGTCTTCTGCACGTACCCCTCGGGGCCGGAGATGATCTGGAGCCTCGGGTCCTCGACGAACTGCAGGCCGGTGAGGCGGGACAGCCAGATGATGCCGACCAGCATGGCCACCGAGATGGTGCCGAGCAGCAGCAGGGTGGTGGCCGCGTTGCGGCTCTTCGGGGCCTTGAACGCCGGCACCCCGTTGGAGATCGCCTCCACGCCGGTCAGCGCCGCGCAGCCCGAGGAGAAGGTGCGCAGCAGCAGGAAGACCAGGGCGAAGCCGGTGACGCTGTGCTCGGCCTGGATCTCCAGGCCGGCGCTGGGCGCGCGCAGGTCGTGGCCGAGCACGAAGACCCGGATCAGGCCGGTGAGCAGCATCCCGACCATCACGATGATGAAGCCGTAGGTGGGGATGGCGAAGGCCGTGCCGGACTCCCGCAGGCCGCGCAGGTTCACCGCGGTGAGCAGCACCACCGCGGTGACGGCGATCAGCACCTTGTGGGTGGCCACGAACGGCACCACCGAGCCCAGGTTGGCCACCCCGGAGGAGACCGAGACCGCGACCGTGAGCACGTAGTCGACCAGCAGCGCGCTGGCCACCGCGACGCCCGCCCGGGGGCCGAGGTTGACCGTGGCGACCTCGTAGTCTCCGCCGCCCGAGGGGTAGGCGTGCACGTTCTGCCGGTAGCTGGCGACGACGGTGAGCATCACCACCACGACGGCCAGGGCGATCCATGGCGAGAAGAAGTACGCCGAGGCGCCGGCGATGGAGAGGGTCAGCAGGATCTCGTCGGGCGCGTACGCGACGCTGGAGAGCGCGTCGGACGCGAACACGGGCAGCGCGATGCGCTTGGGCAGAAGCGTGTGCTTGAGCCGGTCGGACCGGAACGGTCGACCGAGGAGCAGCCGCTTCAGCAGCGAGGTGGGTCTGGCCACGACCGCCAAGCGTACGACCACCCGGAAGTGCCTCGTGGGGTGGCCGATCACGGCGCGGCGGACCGGCGGAGTACCGTCGGTCCGCGCCCGCGCCCGGAACGTGGCAGGCTCGCAGACGGCAGGCTCACCGACCGGGCGTTGCGCACCTTGAGGAGGGACGCGGTGCATGTCGTGATCATGGGTTGCGGCCGGGTCGGCTCGACCCTCGCCTACAGCCTGGAGTCCCGGGGGCACTCGGTCGCGGTCATCGACCACGACGCCGACGCCTTCCGCCGGCTCGGCCCCGACTTCGCCGGGATCACCGTCACCGGCGCCGGCTTCGACGGGGAGGTGCTCCGGCAGGCCGGCATCGAGCGGGCGGACGCCTTCGCGGCCGTCTCCAGCGGCGACAACTCCAACATCATCTCCGCCCGGCTCGCCCGCGAGACGTTCGGCGTGTCCCGGGTGGCGGCGCGCATCTACGACCAGCGCCGCGCGCAGGTCTACGAGCGGCTCGGCATCCCCACCGTGGCCACCGTCCGGTGGACCGCCGACCGGATGCTGCGGCACCTGGTGCCGGAGGGGAACGTGGAGATCTTCCGGGACCCGACCAGCACGGTGTCGATCGTCGAGGTGCCGGTGCACAAGGACTGGGTCGGCCGGCCGCTGCGCACCCTGGAGGAGGCGAGCGGGGCCCGGGTGGCGTACCTGATCCGGTTCGGCATCGGCACGCTGGCGACGCGCTCCAGCGTCGTGCAGGAGGGCGACCAGGTCTTCATGCTGGTCACCGACGACCTGGCGGCGACGGTCACGTCGGTGGCGGCGGCGCCGCCGGAAGGAGGGCTGTGAGCATGCGCATCGCCATCGCCGGCGCGGGCAACGTGGGCCGCTCGATCGCCCAGGAGCTGATCGACAACGGCCACCAGGTGATGCTCATCGAGCGGCAGCCCCGGATGCTGCGGCCCGACCGGGTGCCGGCCGCCGACTGGGTGCTGGCCGACGCCTGTGAGCTGGCCAGCCTGGAGGAGGCCGACATCGCCGGCTGCGACGTGGTGGTCGCCGCCACCGGGGACGACAAGGTCAACCTGGTGGTCTCGCTGCTGGCCAAGACCGAGTTCGCGGTGCCCCGGGTGGTGGCCCGGGTCAACCGGGCGGAGAACGAGTGGCTCTTCACCGAGCAGTGGGGCGTCGACGTCGCGGTGAGCAAGCCGCGGGTGATGGCCGCCCTGGTCGAGGAGGCGGTCACCGTCGGCGACCTGGTCCGGCTGATGACCTTCCGGCAGGGCGAGGCGAACCTGGTGGAGATCACCCTGCCGCCGACCGCCCCGTACGTCGGGGAGCCGTTGCGCGCGGTCCCGCTGCCCCGCGACTCGGCGCTGGTGGCGATCCTGCGCGGCAAGCGGGTGCTGGTGCCCACCCCGGACGATTCGCTCGAGGCCGGCGACGAGCTGATCTTCGTGTGCACGGCCGAGGTGGAGGACGCGGTCCGCACGGTGGTGCTCGGGGCGGACAGCGTCGAGCGCACCCGCGGGCAGCGCTGATCCCGCGGCGGTTCAGCCGCCGGGTGGCGCTGGGGCGGTTCGGTCGCCGGGCAGCGCCTCGGATTCCGACTCCCGGGTCACCCGCCGCACCGTCCAGACGGTGATCAGCAGCAGCAGCACGTACGGCGGGTAGCCCAGCGCCAGCCGCGCCACGCCGAGCGCCGTGTCCTGGTGGGCGAGGTAGAGCCCGGCCTGCACGCCCACCTTGGCCAGCCACACCACGCCCCAGAGCACGGTGAGCCCGGTGAAGGTGCGCACCAGGCGCGGGTCGTCGCGCCACTCCGAGCGGCCCTTGGCCACCAGCACCGACCAGATCCACCCCACGAGGGGCTGCCGGATGGCCGCCGAGACGAGCAGGGCCAGCCCGTAGCCGATGCCGTAGAGGATGCCGGGCAGGTAGAAGTCGCGTTCGTCGCCGGTGCGCCAGGCGATCGCGGCGCCGACGGCGATGCCGAAGAGCCCGTTGACCGCGTGCCGGACCGGTCGCCGCTGCGCCAGCCGGAGGCCGGCGATCACGAGCGCCACCGCCACCGAGGCGATCACGGCGGGTCGCAGGTCGCCGATGATGTTGGCCAGCACGAAGACGACCACCGGGATGCTGGACTCGACCAGCCCCCGCCAACCGCCGAGCTGGTCGGCCATCTGCTCGGCGAGGGTGGGCAGCGGCTCCTCGCCCTGCGGGTCGCTCTCCGGATGTGCCGCCCGGTGCTGTCCCGTCGTCATCGCACGCCTTCCGTCCGCCGCGGCCACCGGGTCACTTCGGCGGTTCCAGCTCGTAGTACGGGTTGTAGATCACCTTGCGGTCGTCGCGCAAGGCCACCCGCCCGCGCGCGGTCAGGTGCCGGCCGGGCTCGATGCCGGCGATGTGCCGCCGGCCCAACCAGACCAGGGTGACCACGTCGCTGCCGTCGTAGAGGTCCGCCTCCAGCGTGGGCAGGTTGGTCCGCGGGGTGTAGACCACCGTGCGCAGCCGTCCGGCCACGGAGACCACCTGGCCCCGCGTGCACTGCCCGGCCGGGACACCGCCGTGCTCGGCGCTCTCCCGGCGCAGCTCCTGCGCCTCGATCTCCGCCTCGCTCGCGGTGAGCCGTCGCAGCATGCGGCGCAGCGAACCCCGGCCCTCGTCGGTCGACATGACCTCCGCGTCACCCTCTCCACGCTGGCCGACGCGACGCCGACCCGGGTAGGTCCCCCGGCGGCGCCGGAACCGTCCCGCCAGCGTACGCCGACGGGGCCGGTCCCGGCGCGTCGTGACAGTCGGTCAGGCCTCGCGGGGCGCGGGCGCGGGGTTGCCGTCGGCCGCGGCCGCGTCACCCGCCTGGTCGGTCACGTCCCGGGGCAGCCGCAGCGGCAGCGGCTCGCGCACCGGCTTGGCCTCCTGGCCCCGGTCGACGACCAGGCCGTCGAGGCACTCGGCGAGCGGGCCGGCGGCGGCCGGGTCGGTGGCCGCGTCGCCCTGGTAGACACCGCGGACCATCCAACGCGGCCCGTCGATGCCGACGAACCGCAGGGCGGTCAGCCCGTCCGGGGTGCGCACCCGGGCGTGCAGCTCGGTGCCGTACTCGCCCTGGACCTCCTGGGCCGCCGCGCCGTCGTTGAACAGCGACTTGCGGATCTCCTCGCGCACCTCGTCCCAGATGCCCTCGGAGCGGGGCGCGGCGAAGACGCCGAGCTGGAGCGCGTTCGAGCCGTGCACGAGCACGACCTGCTGGATCACGCCCTCCGGGTCGGCCTGCACCCGCACCTCGACGTCGCGCACCGCCGGGATGTGCAGGCTGCCCAGGTCCAGCCGCTGCACGCCCTCGGGCGCCTCGGAGATGTCGTACGGGCCGCGGGCCGGGGCCGGCTCCTCGTGGGAGTCGAGGACCTCGGTCGTCCGCTCGTCGCGGGCGTGCCGTCCGGCACTGTCCCGCTTCCGGGAGAAGATCACTGCGCCAACCCTCCGCTGTTCGTTCTCACCCTGCCACCTCTTCCGTCCGGCCGCCTGCCCGGTCCCGCTCTTCCCGTCGCGCGTCCGGCACGTCCGGCGCCCCCGGGACCCCGCCCTGCCCGCCGCCCGTGGGAGGCGGCACCAGGCCGGCGTGGCCACCCGTGGAGCCGTGCCCGCCGCTCCCGCGCCGGGACGCGGGCAGCTCGGCCGCCGGCCGGAACTCCGCCCGCGCCACCCGCTGCACGACGAGCTGTGCGATCCGGTCGCCACGGGAGATCTTCGCCGGTGTCTCCCGATCATGATTGATCAGGTTGACCAGGATCTCACCCCGGTAGCCGGCGTCGACCGTACCGGGCGCGTTGAGCACCGTCACGCCGAGTCGGGCCGCGAGTCCCGAACGGGGGTGGACCAGGCCCACGTACCCCTCGGGCAACGCGATCGCCACGCCGGTCGGGACCAGGGCCCGGCCGCCGGGTGGCAGCTCGACGTCCGCCGCCGCCACCAGGTCTGCCCCGGCATCGCCGGGATGGGCGTACGCCGGCAGCGGCAGCCCGGGGTCGAGCTGCCGCACGGGCACGGGTACGACGTCGGTCACGGTTCCCCTCTTCCGTCCGTTTCGCTGGGGTGACCCTGCCATCCTGCCGGTTCCAGCGCCCTTCGTGCGCCGTACCCTCGCAGGAGTGAGCCAGTCACCATCCTCGCCGTCCCCGGCGCCGCCCGCCGCGGCGCCCCCGCAGTACGCCGAGCGGCTCGGCCTGCCCTGGTGGCTGTGGCTGGGCGGGCTCGCCGCGGCGGCGCTGCTCGCCGTGGAGGTCTGGATGGGCGCGCCCGGCGTGCGCGCCTGGCTGCCGTTCGTGGTGCTGCTGCCGGCGACCGCCGCCGGCCTGGCCTGGCTCGGCCGGATCAGGATCGCGGTACGCGACGGCGAGCTGCGGGTGGACGACGCCCGGCTGCCGGTCACGTTCGTCGCCGACGTCGTCCCGTTGGACGCCGCCGGCCGGCGTGAGGTGCTCGGGGTCGGCGCCGACCCGTTGGCGTTCGTGGTGCAGCGGCCGTGGATCCCCGGTGCCGTCCAGGTGGTCCTCGACGACCCGGCCGACCCCACCCCGTTCTGGGTGGTCAGTACCCGCCGCCCGGTCGAGCTGGCCGAGGCGGTCCTCGCCGCCCGCGACGCCGCCCGTCCCTGAGCCGCCCGGCTCCTGCGCCCCCTCGCCGAACCCGTCAGGGGTCCTGTCCGCCCCTGCGCCGCCCTGCCCCGTCGGGCGCCCGGTCGGTTCAGCCGGCGCCGGGAAGGGCCGGCGGGGTGCCCGGCCGGAGCGCGGACTGGCGACGCAGGTCGCCGCGGAGCTGGTCGGCCATCGCCCGGGTGGCCCGGCGGTTGAGGTAGCTGGCCACCGCAGCCCCGGTCAGGAAGGGGCCGAGAGTGGTCAGGTTGCGACCGAAGCGCTTGAGCAGCGTGTCGCGCAACTCCTTGCGGGCTGCGGTGCCCAGCACGGCGCCGACCCCGACCCCGGGCATCATCGGATTGATCCCCCGCTGCCCGGCCCAGGACTGCACCAGCGCCATCGCCCGCTGGGTGCCGCCGGTCGGCACCGGCACCCCGTAGACCTCGTGCAGCTCGCCGATCAGCTTCAGCTCGACGGCCACCACCGCGACCGTCTCGGCGGCCAGCAGGACCGGCGCGGAGAGCAGGGTCGGGGCGACCGCCCACTCGACCGCCGCCACTCCCCCGCCGGCGGCGCCGATCCCGGCCGTCGTACGCGCGGCGTTGCGCACCAGCCGCTCGGCCAGCTCCTCGCCGTCCAGGCCGTCGAAGTGCTGGCGCAGGGTGGCCAGGTCACGCACCGGCACGTGCGGGGCGATCTCGGCGACGGTGTCGACCATCCAGCGCATCGCGCTCTTCGGCTTGAACAGATCCGTCAGCCCGCGCGCCCGCGCCTGCCCGACGAGCCGACCGAGCAGCTGGCGTCGGCGCGCCGGCTCGACGTCGTCGGCGGTCAGCGCCGCGACGGTGGCGCCAAGCTCGTCCGCGCCGGGCGCGGACACGGCGTCGGCGTGGTCGCCGCGCGGAGACACCACGTCGGCGTGGGCACCGCGCGCGGACACGACGTCGGCGCGGTCGCCGCGCACGGGGTCGCCCGTGTCGCCGGCCCGGGTCGGCTCCGCGTCGCGCGTGCCGCCGAACTCACTCCGCTCGCTCATGGACCGACCTCCCGAATGGACCGACGTCGACACGACGGTCACCCGTCAACGAGTCAAGCAGGTCCCCCGGAGTAGCGCACGGCGACTCGATCAGCGGCGGCCCCGACGAGGGAGCCGCCGCTGGTGCGGACGCACGGTGTCAGACGCACTCGCGGCAGATGAGCTCGCCCTTGCGCTCGACCGCCAACTGGCTGCGGTGATGCACCAGGAAGCAGCGGGCGCACCGGAACTCGTCCTGCTGCATCGGCAGCACCTTGACCGTGAGTTCCTCGTCGGCCAGGTCGGCACCGGGCAGCTCGAAGCTCTCGGCGACCTCGGCCTCGTCGACGTCCACGGCGCCGGATTGCGAGTCGACGCGTCGTGCCTTGAGCTCTTCCAGGCTGTCCTCGCCGAGGTCGACCTCGTCGCGACGCGGGGCGTCGTAGTCGGTGGCCATCGGTCTCACTCTCCCATATCGATGTTGTCGCTTCCGGTTGTAACGCCGGACGACGCCGTTTCGGTTCCGCTGGCCGGCCACCACTTGTGTCGGTCACCCGACCCGAAGACAGCACGGACGGAGGCATCCCCAAGGAACACCCGGCGAGGCGCGGAACCATACCCCCCTTTGGGCGAGGCATGTATACCGCCCTCGTGGCTGAGATGTACGCCCCCGCACGCGAAGTTGTTCCCAATGTGACTCAGGCGACACGAAGATAGGGGTAGTACTACCCCGTTCCCGGATGGCGCGCCGGCATGTCCGGCTGTTTCCACGCGACGGCCGGACAACCGTTAACCTCAGCGGCGTACTCGACGGCCGGCGGGGCGGCCCGACCACCGGCGGCCGCCACCACCCACCACTGTCCGGGGAGCGCCCTGATGAGCTTTGCGCGAGTGCGAGCACTCGTTGTCGTCGGCCTGCTGGCGGTGCTGGCCCTCGTCTTCGTGGTCGTCGCGCTGGTCCGCGACACCCAGAGCAGCGCCGGCCTCGCCGGAGGTTGTCCCGAGGGCTGGCCGCTGGCCGACGTGACCCTGCGGGACCACAAGGACGTCAAGATCAACGTTTACAACGCGACCGACGAACCGGGCCGGGCCAACACCGTCGCGGACGACTTCCGCAACCGCAAGTTCCAGGTCAAGAAGGTCGGCAACGAGAAGAAGCAGATCGACGACGTCGCGGTCCTGCGGTACGGCCCCAAGGGCGTGGGCTCCGCCCACCTGCTGCGGGCGTACTTCCTCGACAACGCCGAGTGGGAGTACAACGCCGAGCGCACCGACGACGTCGTCGACGTGGTGCTCGGCAGCGGCTTCCAGCAGCTCGCCACCACCACCGAGGTCAACCAGTCCCTGGGCGACCTCGGCGCCCCGGTCGCGCCGCCCGGCTCCTGCCCGATGACCGAGGACGACTGACCGCCTCCCGCCGCGCCCCCGGATCGAGCGGGGGCGCGGCGACGGCCGGTCAGGGACCGCCCGAGGCGTCCAGGTCGGCGAGGCGGTCGTGCAGGGGCTTGAACAGCGCGGCCGGTGCGGCGATCACCAGGTCCGGCCCGGCCGGCAGCCCGCCCAGCCCGGCGACCAGCAGTCCGGCCTCGGTCGCCACCAGGGCGCCGGCCGCCTGGTCCCAGGCGGCGAGCCCCTTCTCGTAGTAGGCGTCCACCCGCCCCTCCGCCGCGAGGCAGAGGTCCAGCGCGGCGGCGCCGAAGCGGCGGATGTCGCGGATGTGCGGGATCAACTCGGTGATCACCCGGGCCTGGTGCGCCCGGCGTTCCGGCTCGTAGCCGAACCCCGTGGCGACCAGCGCCTGGCCGAGGTCGGTCTCGGTGGAGCAGCGCAGCCGCTCGCCGTCGCGCCAGGCGCCCCCGCCGAGGGTGGCCGTCCACTCCTCGCCGGTGCTGATGTTGCGCACCACCCCGGCGACCACCTCGCCGTCGACCTCGGCGGCGAGCGACACCGCGTAGTGCGGGATCCCGTAGAGGTAGTTGACGGTGCCGTCGATGGGGTCCACGATCCAGCGGACACCGCCGGGGCCGACCGGGCCGGTCTCCCCCGCGCCGTACTCCTCGCCGAGGACGGCGTCCCCCGGCCGCACCCGGCGCAGCGCGTCGATCACCTGCCGCTCGACCGCCCGGTCGGCGGCGGTCACCACGTCGGTGACCGTGCTCTTGGTGGCGGCGACCGACACGCCCTCGACACGCATCCGGTGCGCGGTCGCGGCCGCGTCCCGGGCCACGTCGACCGCGATCTCCAGCAGTTCCGACGGCGCCGAACGATCCATGGTTCGTCCCCTTCCCGCACGGCCGGGGTGTTCCGGGTCACGCGCGGGTACCATCCTTACAAAGTCCACATCTACGTCGAATCGGCGGTCCCCGCCGCCGGTCGGCCGTGCGGCGACGGATGATCGCCGCAGACGGCGTTACAATTCACCCCTGCCCACGCTGCGACGGACCGCCACGACCGGCCGGCCCGGGACACGGGGGTCCCTCAACCACATCGCCCGGCACGGTGCCCCGTTCTGCGTCGGACGACCCGGCCGTGCTCGCTCTTCGCCTCCGGAAGGTCATTCGTGACAGAACCCCGCCAGACCGGCGCCGACGTTCGCTCGCTCACCGACACTCTGATCGCCCACGCGCAGAGCGCCGGCGGCCAGCTCACGTCGGCTCAGCTCGCGCGCACCGTCGAGTCCGCCGAGGTGACTCCGGCCCAGGCCAAGAAGATCCTGCGGGCGCTCTCCGAGGCGGGAGTGACCGTGGTGGTGGACGGCTCGGCGAGCACCCGCCGCCGCGTCGCCGCCGCCCGATCGGCCACCCCGGCGTCCCGGGCCACCACCGCCAAGACCACCAAGAAGGCCGTCGCGCCCGCCCCGAAGCAGGCGCCCGCCGCCGACGAGGCCCCGGCGCCCGCCGCGCGCAAGGCCGCCCCCCGCAAGGCCGCCGGGACCACCGCCGAGGTGGCCGCCAAGGCCGCCGCGCCCGCGAAGGCGACCAAGGCGACCCGGGCCACCAAGGCGACGGTCGCCGCGGCCGGCGCCAAGCCGACCAAGGCCGGCGGCAAGGCCAAGGGTGAGGGCGCCGAGGGCGACATCGACCCGGAGGAGCTCGCCGCCGCGATCGAGGACGTGGTCGTCGAGGAGCCGGCGGAGCTGACCCGGGCCGCCGAGACCGACGCCGCCAACTCGGCCAGCGACAACGACTTCGAGTGGGACGACGAGGAGTCCGAGGCGCTCAAGCAGGCGCGCCGCGACGCGGAGCTGACCGCCTCCGCCGACTCGGTCCGGGCCTACCTCAAGCAGATCGGCAAGGTCCCGCTGCTCAACGCCGAGCAGGAGGTGGAGCTGGCCAAGCGGATCGAGGCCGGGCTCTACGCCGCGGAGCGGCTGCGCGCGGCCGAGGAGGGCGAGGAGAAGCTCACCCGCGACATGCAGCGGGACCTGGGCTGGATCTCGCGCGACGGCGAGCGCGCCAAGAACCACCTGCTGGAGGCCAACCTCCGCCTGGTCGTCTCGCTGGCCAAGCGCTACACCGGTCGCGGCATGGCCTTCCTCGACCTGATCCAGGAGGGCAACCTCGGCCTGATCCGCGCGGTCGAGAAGTTCGACTACACCAAGGGCTACAAGTTCTCCACCTACGCCACCTGGTGGATCCGGCAGGCGATCACCCGGGCGATGGCCGACCAGGCCCGCACCATCCGCATCCCGGTGCACATGGTCGAGGTCATCAACAAGCTCGGCCGCATCCAGCGCGAGCTGCTCCAGGACCTGGGTCGCGAGCCCACGCCGGAGGAGCTCGCCAAGGAGATGGACATCACACCGGAGAAGGTGCTGGAGATCCAGCAGTACGCCCGGGAGCCCATCTCGCTGGACCAGACCATCGGCGACGAGGGCGACAGCCAGCTCGGCGACTTCATCGAGGACTCCGAGGCCGTGGTCGCGGTGGACGCGGTCTCGTTCTCGCTGCTGCAGGACCAGCTCCAGCAGGTGCTGCAGACGTTGTCCGAGCGTGAGGCGGGCGTGGTACGCCTGCGCTTCGGCCTGACCGACGGCCAGCCGCGCACGCTGGACGAGATCGGTCAGGTCTACGGGGTGACCCGGGAGCGCATCCGGCAGATCGAGTCCAAGACGATGTCCAAGCTGCGTCACCCGTCGCGTTCGCAGGTGCTCCGGGATTACCTGGACTGATCGGGATCGTCAACCGAACGTGTCGTTTTGACCACCTGGCGTGCAACGTCGGAAGGTGATCGTCCGGTTGCACGATTGTGATCGTTGACGTGGCACCCTTGGTGCACGGCACACTGTCCCTGCCATGTGTGACCTCGGTCCCCCGCGGGCACACAGGGAAGGCAGCGCCGGGACAGGGTGTTGCACGATAGGTGAGCAACGACCGAAGAGATTGTTCATCGGTGACGACCAGAGGAGGAAGGCGATGACCCCGACCCTCACGCCGCCGCCCGAGACGGTGGCTCCCCCAGCCGCCGATGAACGGTGCGACCGCTGCAATGCTGCCGGCAAGCTCCGGATCACTCTGGCGGGTGGGAGCGAACTGGTGTTCTGTGGGCACCACGCGAACAAGTACGCGGAGGATCTCGTGAAGATCACCGTGCGGTTCGCGACGGACCCGGAGTTCAGCTGGCGTGGCGCCGATCTGATGGCGAACTGAGAGATTCCGCAGCACTGACGACATAGCCGGCCGGAGGCCCCCGAGGGGGCCTCCGGCCGGTTTTTGCGTGGATCCGGGATCCGACCCGTCGCGGGCTCGCTCCGGGGCCGTCTGCAGCGATCCGGGGCGTCGTAGGCCCCACGCCGTCGCAATGGCCCGGCCGCAGGGCCGCGGGCCGTCGCAACGGCCCGGCCGGCCCAGGGCGGCGGACCGGCCCAGAGCCGCGGACCGGCTTAGAGCCCGTGGACCGGCCCAGGGCCGGAGCGTCCGGATGTCCCGACGTCGGAGAGCTCGACGTCGGAGCGTCTCGACCTCAGAGGGTCTGGACGGTCGCGATGCGTTCCTCGAGCTGCTCGATGGTGGCCTGGGCGCTCGGCGGTCCGCCGCAGAGACGGCGCAGCTCCGCGTGGATCTTCCCGTGCGGCTGCCCCGTGCGGTGGTGCCGGGCGGCCACGAGGGCGTTCAGTTGGCGACGTAGGGCGACCCGACGCTGGGCGGCACTCATCGGTGCCGGCGGCGCTGTGGGCGCCTCAGCGGCCGCCTCAGCCGGCCTGGCGGCCCGCCGCCGCTGGGCGGCGAGCTGCTCCTGCTGCCGCTTGGTGAGCAGCAGGGACACCTGGTCCGCGGTGAGCAGCCCCGGCAGGCCCAGGTATTCCTCCTCTTCGGGGGTGCCGGCCTGGGCGGCGGTGCCGAACGAGGCGCCGTCGAAGATCACCTGGTCCAGCTCGGCGGTGGCCGAGAGCGCGGCGAAGCGCTTCTCCAACTCGCCGCTGGCCTGGTCGTCGCGCTGGGCCCGCTCCAGCAGGTCGTCGTCGAAGCCCTCGCGGTCCTTGGGCTTGCCGAGCACGTGGTCCCGCTCGACCTCCATCTCGCTGGCCAGCCCCAGCAGGTGCGGCACGCTGGGCAGGAAGACCGAGGCGGTCTCGCCGGGACGGCGGGCGCGCACGAAGCGGCCGATCGCCTGCGCGAAGTAGAGCGGGGTGCTGGCGCTGGTCGCGTAGACGCCGACGGCCAGCCGGGGGATGTCGACACCCTCGGAGACCATCCGGACCGCCACCAGCCAGCGCTGCTCGGACGACGCGAACGTGGCGATCCGCGCCGAGGCGCCCACGTCGTCGGAGAGCACCACCGCCGCGCGCTCGCCGGTCACCTGCGCGATGAGCTTGGCGTACGAGCGGGCGGACTGCTGGTCGCTGGCGATGATCAGCCCGCCGGCGTCGGGCATCCCCGCGTTGCGCAGGACGGTGAGCCGGGCGTCGGCGGCCCGCAGCACCTGCGGCATCCAGTCGCCCGCCGGGTCCAGGGCGGTACGCCACGCCTGCGCGACGAGGTCCTGGGTCATCGGCTCGCCGAGCCGCGCCGCCAACTCCTCCCCCGCGTTGGTGCGCCACCGGGTCTCCCCCGAGTACGCCAGGAAGAGCACCGGCCGCACGACGCCGTCGCGCAGCGCGTCGGCGTAGCCGTAGACGGAGTCGGCGCGGGAGCGCAGCAGGCCGTCGCCGCCCCGCTCGTAGCTGACGAACGGGATCGGGTTGTCGTCGGAGCGGAACGGGGTCCCGGTGAGCATCAGGCGGCGCTCGGCGCCCTCGAAGGCCGCCTTCACCCCGTCGCCCCAGGAGCGGCTGTCCCCCGCGTGGTGGATCTCGTCGAGGACGACCAGGGTGCGCCGGGTGAGGGTGCGCCGCTTGTGCACGTGCGGCGCCATGCCCACCTGCGCGTACGTCACGACGGCGCCGTGGAAGTCGGCGGACGAGTGCAGGTCGGCGTTGCGGAACGCGGAGTCGAGCTGGATGCCGACCCGGGCCGCCGCCTGCGCCCACTGGGTCTTCAGGTGCTCGGTCGGAGCCACCACGGTCACCGCCTCGACGGTGCCGTCGGCGAGCAGCTCGGCGGCGATCCGCAGGGCGAAGGTGGTCTTTCCGGCGCCCGGGGTGGCGACCGCCGTGAAGTCGGGGTCCCGCCGTCGCAGGTATTCCACGAGTGCCTTGCGCTGCCATGCGCGCAGTGCCGGAAACGTCTCGATCGCCGGCAACCGGGCCGCCACGGGAAGCTCCTCTCCGACCGCCTGACGGCGGACCCCGGGCGAGGGCCACGGGTACCGCCGCCCATGAAAACGCCTCCGCGCAGATGGTGCCGCGAAGGCCGACTCAGCATAACCAGCGCGGGCCGCCCGACCCAGCCGACGCCACGCTGGTCACTCGGGCACCGGGTTCACCGGTGGCTGCCGCGTCTCCGTACGCGGGGCGCGCAGGGTGGCCACCGGCGCCGACCAGCGCCGGCGCAGCGCCACCAGGCGCAGCAGAAAGACCACCGCGGCCGCCGCGGTCAGCCAGCCGGCGTTGGCGTGCCCGAGGGCGTCCAGCAGCGCCACGAGGACCGAGCCGGCGAGCGCGGCGACGGCGTAGATCTCCCGGCGCAGCACGACCGGGATCTCGGCGGTGAGCAGGTCCCGGCCGAGGCCGCCGCCGATCGCGGTGAGCATGCCGATCACGCAGGCACCGACCGCCGGCACCTGGGCGTCGAGGGCCCTGACCGTGCCGGTGACGGTGAACAGCGCCAACCCGGCGGCGTCCAGCACCAGCACGGTGGTGCGCAGCCGGGCGAACTGGGGATGCAGCCAGAAGACGGCGGCGGCGGTGACGGCGGCCGTGGCGGCGTACCGCCAGTCGCCGAAGGCCAGCGGCGGCGCCTCGTCGATCGCCAGGTCCCGGAAGATCCCGCCGCCGAGCGCGGCCACGAAGCCGACGAAGACGACGCCGAAGAGGTCGAGCCGCTTGGCCACCGCCGCGGAGGCCCCGGAGGCGGCGAAGACCGCCACCCCGGTGAGGTCGGCGAGGAGTAGGGCGGTGGAGGTGGTCACCGGCGAAGGTTACGTGCGCGACCGGGAGGGTCGCCCACGCTCACTCGCCCCAGGAGTCGTAGATCTCCTTGCACTTCGGGCAGACCGGCGAACCGGGCTTGGCGGCCTTGGTGACCGGGAAGGTCTCCCCACACAGCGCGACGACGAAGGTGCCCATGACGGCACTCTCGGCGATCTTCTCCTTGCGCACGTAGTGGAACATCTCGGGACCGGTGTCGGCGTCCTTCAGCTCCGGACGCTCGAGAACCTCTGTGCTCACTTCTGCACCTCCGACCGTCAAGTCTGGCAGGTCACCCCCGCTCCGGTCCACTGCAGGTCGCCCGGTCGGGGGCCGTACGGTGGTGACGTGACCGACTTTCACATCCGCTACGGCAGCGAGGTTGCCGACGCCCTGCGCGACGGGCGTCCCGTCGTCGCCCTGGAGAGCACCATCGTCTCGCACGGCCTGCCCCGGCCGGACAACCTGCGGGTGGCCCGCGAGATCGAGCAGGCCGTACGGGACGCGGGCGCGGTACCGGCGACCATCGGCATGGTCGGCGGGCGGCTGGTGGTGGGCCTCGACGACGCCGAGCTGACCCGGCTCGCCACCGTCGACGGCGTCGCCAAGCTCTCCGTACGCGATCTCGCCCTCGCCGCTGCCACCGGCGCGGACGGCGCCACGACCGTGGCCGCGACCAGCGCGGTGGCCGCCGCCGCCGGGATCGCGGTGTTCGCCACCGGCGGCCTCGGCGGCGTGCACCGGGAGGCGGCGCAGACCTTCGACGAGTCGGCCGACCTGGTCACCCTGGCCCGTACGCCGATCGCGGTGGTCTGCGCCGGGGTCAAGTCGATCCTCGACGTGGGCGCCACGCTGGAGCGGCTGGAGACCCTCGGCGTCGGCGTGGTCGGCTTCCGGACCCGGCGCTTCCCCGGCTTCTTCATCACCGACGGCGGCTTCGACCTGGACTGGTCGCTGGACTCGGCCGAGCAGGTCGCGGACGTCCTGGCGGCCCGGGAGCAGCACCGCGCGCACCACGGCGGCCTGATCGTGGCCAACCCGCTGCCGACCGACGAGCAGCTCGACCCGCAACTGCACGACCGGACCCTGGCCGACGGGCTGGCCCTGCTGGAGCGCGACGGGGTGACCGGCAAGGCCGTGACACCCTACCTGCTCGCGCACTTCCACTCGGCGACCGAGGGCGCGAGCCTGGCGGTGAACGTCCGGATCATCCTGCGCAACGCCGACCTCGCCGCCCGGATCGCCGTCGCCGCGGCCGCCCGCCGTGCCAAGGCATGACCGCGGGGCGGGTCCTCGTCGTCGGTGACCTGATCACCGACGTGGTGGCGGTGCTGGCCGGGCCGATGGCCACCGGATCGGACACCCCGGCGGCGATCCGGTTCAGCGGCGGCGGGCAGGCCGCCAACACCGCGGCCTGGCTCGCCGCGCAGGGCGTACCGGTCACGCTCGTCGGCGCCGTCGGCGACGACGACGCCGGGCGGGACCGGGTGGCCGAGCTGGAGCGCGTGGGGGTCGTCTGCGCGACGAGGGTGTGCCCGGAGCGGGCCACCGGGACGGTCATCGTGCTGGCCACCGCCGACGAGCGGTCGATGATCACCGAGCGGGGCGCGAACCTGCGGCTGGCCCCGCACGACGTCGACGCGGCGCTGGCCGCGGCGCCGGACGCACGGCACCTGCACCTGTCCGGCTACACCCTGCTGGACGCCGAGAGCCGGCCGGCGGGGCTGCGGGCGCTCGCCGCCGCCCGCGAGCGTGGGCTCACCACCAGCGTCGACGCGGCCTCCGCCGCCCCGCTGCGGCGGGTGGGCGCGGCGGCCTTCCTGTCCTGGGTACGCGGGGTCGACCTGCTCCTGGTCAACGCCGACGAGGCGACCGTGCTGGCCGGTGGACTGGACCCGGCGGCGCAGGGGCGGGCGCTGTCGGCCTCCGCCCGACGGATCGTCGTCAAGCAGGGCGCGGCCGGGGCGGTCTGGGTGGACCGGGACGCCTCCGTCGCCGTGGCGCCGGCCCGCCGGGTGGCCGTGGTCGACGTCACCGGGGCCGGGGACGCGTTCGCGGCCGGGCTGCTGGCCGCCTGGCTCGACGGCGCGGAGCCGGCGGTGGCGCTGCGTCGCGCCGGCGACCTCGGCGCCCTCGCGGTCTCGCAGATCGGCGCCCGCCCCACCGGCTGAGGCGCGACGGGGTCAGGCTCGACGCCGAACTCGGATCGCCGGGTCAGGCTCGACGCCGGTCGAGGGCCGGCCGGGTCAGGGCTCGGCGTCGATGATCTTGTGCGGGCGTTCCTCGGCGGTGAGGCTCATCGGCGGGGTCTCGTCCCGGTGGCGCGGCTGGAACCGGTTGGCCAGCCGGTGCTGCTCCTTGGGTGGCCGGTCGTTGGCCAGCAGGACCGCCAGCCACGGGATGAGCACCATGCCCAGGCCCACCATCGGCAGCCAGAGCCAGGGCAGCGGCGCCTGCACGATGACCAGGACGGCACCGACGATGATGCAGGCCACCCGGATGCCCATCATCAGCACGTAGCGCTTCTGACGGCTGGTGAGCTGGTCGTCCTGGCTGCGCGCGGCGTCGGTGATCAGGATCGGCTCGTACGCCTGACGCTTCACCACGGACCTCCTCGAGGGGGTTGCCCCCATCCTGTCACCTCCGGCCGGTGATCAGCGAGGATCGCAGCACGCGGATACCGTGTTACGTGCGTGGTACGCTCGCGCCGTGGGCAGCAGGTTCAGCTTCACCGACGAGGCGTTGGCCAACCTGAGGGTCTACGACGTCACGCCCGGGGAAGTCTGGGAGGCGCTGCACAGCACCCGCCGGGTGATCCGGCACCTCGGCGACGACGTGATGGTCGTCTACGCCGCCGCCCGCCGGGGGCGCCGGCTGGCCGTGCTGCTCGCCGAGGCCGACGGCACCGACAACGACTGGGACATCCTCTCCGCCCGTGAGCTGAGCGACGTCGAGGCGAAGCGCTACGACGAGGCCGTGCGGAGATCTCGCCGACGAGGAGGCGGTGACGATGAACCGTAACGACGCCACCAAGCAGTTCCACAGCGGCGGTGACCGGCTCGCGGAGCTGATCGACGGAAGCCAGTCGGTGGAGCTGCCCACCCCCGACACCGACGATCCCATGGTCAGCCGCTCGGTGCGCCTGCCGCTCGAGACGTACGAGCGGGTCCGCGCCGCCGCCGACGCGCGCGGCATCGGCGTCACCACGCTCATGCGGCAGTGGATCGAGGCCGGCCTGGCCGACCTGGACGACTCGGCCACGGTCTCCCTGGCCGACGTCCGGCGGGCGCTGGCCGCCCTCTCCCGGCCGACCGCCGCCTGACCCGCCCCGTCACGGCGCGGGGAACTCGCCCCCGCCGGTCCCGCCGGTCCCGAGCGGCGACGCGGCCGTCTCGGGCGGGCGCCCCCTGCTGCGCCACGCGTCGGCGGCCGCCACCCCCGCCAGCACCAGGGCGACCAGCGCCAACGCCAGCATGGGCGGCCCCAGGGTGAGCGCCGGCGACAGCAGGAGCAGCACCAGCAGGCCCGCGACCCGCGACCGGGACACCCGGCCGAAGATCTCGTACTCGAAGCGGGCCCGGGCCGCGAGGAAGATCACCGGCCCGCCGACGACGAAGACCAGCCAGGTCGGGTCGGTCCGCCCGTGCGGGTGCGCGATCACCAGTTCGTAACCGACGGCGGTGCTCAGCACGCCGATCACGATGACCAGGTGGGTGCTGCTGGCGGAGGCGCCCAGCCGCCCGGGTGACCGGGCCACCCGCAGCGCCTCGGCGAGCAGGTGACCCGCCCGGTGGAAGTAGATCCGCCAGAGCAGCGCCGTGGTGGCGAAGGCGGTCGCGAAGGCGCCGGCCCGGTCGGCGGTGAACTCCGCGCCGCTGTAGGTCAGCCCGATGACCAGGATGGTCTCCCCCAGCGAGATGAGGAAGATCTGCTGGTACCGGTCGGCCAGGTGCTCACCGGCGATCAGCCAGCCGGCCGTGCGCGCCGGCCCCAGCCGGGGCAAGGGCCAGCCGAGCAGCAGGCCGGCGTAGTCGACGACCATGGCGAGCGTCCAGAGCGGCAGGCGCAACTGCTCCGGCCCGAACGCCCCGGCCAGCCACGGCACGGCCCCCGCGACCGCCCAGGCGAAGAGCCGCAGCGGGACCGTGCGGCGCGGGTGGTGGCGCAGGGCCGTGGCGACGACCAGCGGCCGGACGAGCATCACCGCCAGGTACGCCAACGCGAACGAGACCGCCCGGTCCTCGAACGCCCGGGGCAGCGCCACGGCCATCACCATGGCGCCGAACATCGTCCCGACCACGACGAACTGGATCACCGGCATCTCCGGCTCGTACCGGCTGGTGACCCAGGTGGTGATCGACCAGAGCAGCCACAGCGCCAGGAAGAGCACGCCCGTGCGCCCGATCTCGGCGAGCAGCATCCCCACGGAGCCACCGGTGCCCTCGACCAGGCGCAGCGAGACCCGGGTCAGCGCGAAGACGAAGACCAGGTCGAAGAAGAGCTCCAGGAAGGTGGCCCGGGGCGAGCTGTTCTCCGGCCGCAGCAACCGCCCGCCGCGGTCGTCGGTCATCGGCTGCCCGTCGTCGCCATCCTGGCTACAACGACCGCCCCGACGGTCGGTTGCGTCAGCCTCCGGTGCTCTTCGCCTTCGCCGCCGCCTTCATCCGCTGCTTGTACTCGCGCACCTGGCGCAGCGAATCCGCGTCGGTGACGTCGGCCACCGACCGGTGGGCGTCCGCCTCGCCGTAGCCGCCCGCCGCCTCCCGCCAGCCCTCCGGCGTGACCCCGAACCGCTTGCCGAGCAGCGCGAGGAAGATCTGCGCCTTCTGCGCGCCGAAGCCGGGCAGCTCACCGATGCGGCGCAGCAGCTCCCGGCCGTCGGCGACGTCGGACCAGAGCCGGGCGGCGTCGCCGTCGTACCGGTCGACGAGGACCCGGCACACCTCCTGCACCCGGGCCGCCATCGCCTTCGGGAACCGGTGCAGCGCCGGCGGCCGGGCGAAGAGGGCGACCAGCGCCTCCGGGTCGTACCCGGCCAGCTCCCGGGCGTCCAGGTCACGTCCGAGGCGCTGCGCCAGCACGTGCGGCGAGGAGAACGCCTTCTCCATCGGCACCTGCTGGTCGAGCACCATGCCGAGCAGCAGCGCCAGCGGGCTGCGCTGCAGCAGCCGGTTGGCCTCGGGGTCGATGGGCAGTGCGATCGTCATGGCGTCAATGCTGTCACCACCCGCAGCGGCCGGTACCCGGACACGCGCGTCGCGTACCGCGGACGGGTCGCGGGAGACGCGCCGGGCGCTCCGGAGGATCGCCGGGTGGCCGCGTACCGGCGCCGGGCACCAGGCAGGATGGCGACGTGGACGGACACGACATGTTGCTCTCCCCCGCCGGGGTCGAGGCGCTGCGGACCGCGCTGACCCGGGCCGGGTTCAGCTCCAACGGCATCGCCACCCGGCTCGGCGCCCAGGCCACCGGCGGCGTCGCCCGCAACGACTTCCGCGCGGCGCTGCGCGCCACCGAGGACCGCGACCCGCTGGGCACCCTGATCCGGGTGTTCATCTGCGAGCAGACCGAACCGGAGGCCGCCGTGGCCGCCGCGCTGGCACCGTTGTCACTGGACGAGGCGCTCGCCGGGGGCCTGGTCGAGCGGCACGGCGACGGGCTGCGGATGGGCGTGGACCTGGAGCCGTACGGGGACGACTGGTGGGTGATCGCCGACGTGCCCGCCAGCGCCCGGCCCGGTCGTCCGCTGCACTCCGAGCACGTGCTCGGCATCGGCGGGGCGACGCAGACGTTGATCGGCGCCACCGTCCGCCGGCCCGTCGAGACCGCGCTGGACCTGGGCACCGGCTCCGGCGTGCAGGCCCTGCACCTGGGCACCCACGCGCGGCGGGTGACCGCCACGGACCTCTCGGCGCGGGCGCTGCGCTTCGCCGCCACCACCGCCGCGCTCAACGGCCAGGACTGGGAGCTGCTCCGCGGCGACCTGGTCGCCCCTGTCGCCGGCCGGCGCTTCGACCTGGTGGTGAGCAATCCGCCGTTCGTGGTCGGCCCCGGCACCACCACGCACGTGTACCGCGACTCCGGCCGGGTCGGCGACGCGATCGGCGCGGAACTCGCCGCCGCCGCGCCGAGCCTGCTCACCGAGGGCGGCACGATGCAGTACCTGGCCAACTGGGTGCACGTCACCGGCGAGGACTGGGCCGAGCGGGTGACCGGCTGGTTCGCCGGCACCGGGCTGGACGCCTGGGTCATCCAGCGCGAGGTGGCCGACCCGATGGCGTACGTCAACCTGTGGCTCACCGACGTGGGCGAGGCGGCCGACCCGCGCCGGATGGCCGACTGGCTGGACTGGTTCGACGCGCACAAGGTCGAGGCGGTCGGCTTCGGCATCGTCTCGCTGCGCCGCGGCGGCCACGACGACCCGCTCGTGCGGGTGGAGGACCTGCGCCAGCGGGTGCAGGCGCCGCTCGGCGAGCGGGTCGACACGTGGTTCGACCGCCAGGACTGGCTGCGCGCCCGCGACACCGACGGCCTGCTCGCCGCCCGTTTCCGGGCCGCCGACGGCCTCCAGCTGCGGCAGGAGGCCACCATGGGCGACGAGGGCTGGGCGGTGGACCGGCAGGTGCTGGCCATGCCGCACGGCCTGCGCTGGACCGAGGAGATCGACCCGCTCGTCCTAGCCCTGGTCGGCGGGGCCGACGGACGACTGGCGCTGGGCGACCAGCTCGCCCTGCTCGCCGCCGCCCACGACGTCGCCCCCGGCGAGCTGGCCGAGGCCGCGGGGCCGATCGTCGCGCACCTGGTCGAGCGGGGCTTCATCGAGCCGGTGACCGACTGATGCGGGCCGTGGTGCAGACCGTCGGCCGGGCCTGCGTGACGGTCGACGGCGAGGTGGTCGGCGCGATCGACGAAGGGCTGCTGGTGCTGCTCGGGGTGACCCACACCGACACCGTCGAGACCGCCCGGACGATGGCTCGCAAGGTGCACGAGCTGCGGATCCTCGACGACGAACGGTCCGCGGCGGACACCGGCGCGCCGATCCTGGTGGTCAGCCAGTTCACCCTCTACGGCGACGCCCGCAGGGGCCGCCGCCCGAGTTGGACGGCGGCCGCCCCGGCCGAGGTCGCGGAGCCCCTGGTGACGGCGGCCGTGGAGGCGCTGCGCGAGCGGGGCGCGACGGTGCGGACCGGGCGCTTCCGCGCCCACATGCTGGTCGAGAGCGTCAACGTCGGCCCCCGCACGGTGCTGCTCGACCTCTGAGCGCCGTACTCCGGCCTCTCCTCGCCGGTCACGGGGACGACGGATTCCGTCCCGTCGCCCTCGTGCCCCGACCGGAGAGGCCGGAAGCAGGGCTCAGGAGAAGAGGCCGCGGCGCTGGAGCGACTGACGGATCCAGCCGTCGAGCTGCGCGCTCCAGTCGGTGCGCTCGGCGGTGGCGTGGTCGATGGTGAAGCGGCCGAAGGCGTCCCGCCCCTCGGTGAACAGGCCGCCGCGCTTGTCCAGCTCCAGCACCACCTGGATCTGCTGCGGGTCCGTGACGAAGGTGACCTCGAGCTGGTTGATCGCCCCCGCGTACTGGGGTGCCGGGTAGAACTCGAGCTCCTGGTAGAAGGGCAGGCTCTGCCGTACGCCGTAGATGTGGCCCCGCTCCACGTCGGCGCGCGCGAACCGGAAGCCCAGCCGCAGGAACGCCTCCAGGATCTTCTGCTGGGACGGCAGCGGGTGCACCGCCACGGCGTCCAGGTCGCCCTTGTCGACCGAGCGGGCCACCTCCAGCTCCGTACGCAGACCCATCGTCATCCCGTGCAGGTGCTGCCCGTACAGCTCGGTGAGCGGCGTCTCCCACGGCACGGGGAAACGGAACGGGATGTCGTGGCGCTGCCCCGGGTCGAGCCGGAACGCGCCGGTCGCGGCCTGCCGGTGGAACTCCTGCGTGGTCTCGTAGTCGTTGTCGCCGCTCTCCACCTCGACCCGGGTGACCAGACCCAGGGCGACGTACGACACGTCGACGGTGTGGTCGCCGCCGGCCACGTGGATGACGCCCTCCAACTGCCCGCCGGGGCGGCAGTTCGGGTTGGCCAGCACGGTTTCCACGGACGGGCCACCCACGCCCATCGCCTGCATGAGCCGCTTGAAGACCACGAGAACCTCCCTAACCTGTTCGGTGCGCCGGCGTCACCGGCGACGCCGGCCGTGCGGGCCGACCGCTGGCACGGTATCCGTCGGCGGCAACAAGCGCTCGGCGACCGGTCGCACACGCTGAGCAGGCCATCGACACAATTCGTGTCGGTTCCCCGATCGCCTCACTCCCGTTTCACGCCCCGCCCGCCAAGCTGTGTGTCACACCGGCACCCCTGGGCCGGATCCAACGGCACAGACGTGGACACGGGGAGAAACTGAGATGGCCCTGCAGATGACGCAGCACCGGACGCGCCCGGCCGGCACCACCGAGGCCGCGAGCGCCACCGACACCCTGACCGACCTCGACGCCACCGACGAGCGCGGCGTCTCCACGGATCTGGTCCGGGCGTACCTGAACGGGATCGGTCGGACGAAGCTGCTGACCGCCGCCCAGGAGGTCGACCTCGCCAAGCGGATCGAGGCCGGCCTGTTCGCCGAGGAGAAGTTGGCGACCTGCACCCCCGTCTCCACGGACCTGCGGGCCGACCTGGAGCTGGTCGTGGCGCAGGGCCGGGCCGCGAAGGACCACCTGCTGGAGGCGAACCTGCGCCTGGTGGTGAGCATCGCCAAGCGCTACACCGGTCGTGGCATGGCCTTCCTCGACCTGATCCAGGAGGGCAACCTCGGCCTGATCCGCGCGGTCGAGAAGTTCGACTACGCCAAGGGCTACAAGTTCTCCACCTACGCCACCTGGTGGATCCGGCAGGCGATCACCCGGGCGATGGCCGACCAGGCCCGCACCATCCGCATCCCGGTGCACATGGTCGAGCAGGTCAACCGCATGGTGCGCGCCCGCCGCGAGCTCTCCGTCTCGCTGGGCCGCGAGCCCACCGTGGCCGAGGTCGCCCGGGCCATGGACATCCCGGAGTTCCAGGTGATCGAGCTGATCTCCTACGACCGGGAGCCGGTGAGCCTCGACCAGGCGGTCGGTGAGGACGGCGAGAGCGCGCTCGGCGACTTCGTCGCCGCCGTCGACCCGGGCGCCCAGCCCGGCGACGCCGCCGCGCAGGGCGAACTGCGCAACGAGGTGAGCATCGTGCTGTCCACCCTCTCCCAGCGGGAGCAGGCCGTGATCCGGCTCCGCTTCGGCCTCGACGACGGCCGGCAGCGCACCCTCGACGAGGTCGGTCGGGAGTTCGGCCTGTCCCGGGAGCGGATCCGGCAGATCGAGAAGGTGACCCTGCTGAAGCTGCGTGACCCGGAGCGGGCGCAGCGCCTGGAGGCGTACGCCTGCTGAGGTCCTCCGGACCACGCGGGGCCCCGGCGGTTCGCCGGGGCCCCGCGTGACGTCCGGGCCGTGGTCCTTGACCGGGGGCGCCCGGCGGGCTACCAACGGGTGTGAACTGGACACTGGAAGTGGTGATCGTCCCGGTCTCCGACGTGGACCGGGCGAAGTCGTTCTACGCCGACCGGCTCGGCTTCGTCGTCGACCACGACACGGTGATCGGCGACGACGCGCGGATCGTGCAGCTGACCCCGCCCGGCTCCGGCTGCTCGATCGTGATCGGCAAGGGCGTGGTGCCGGACATGCCGCCCGGCTCCCTCAAGGGCCTCCAGCTCGTCGTACCCGACCTGCGCCGGGCGCGGGCCGAACTCCTCGAGCGCGGCGTCGACGTCGGCGAGATCCAGGTGGTCGGCGAGAATCCCCGGCCGGTGCCGGACCCGCTGGACAACGTCGGCTTCGTCCACTTCGCCGACCCCGACGGCAACGCCTGGGCCGTGCAGCAGATCTCCGGGCGGGCCTGACCGCCGCACCGTCCGCACCCGGCGGGCGTCCTCCTCACAGCCGGCGGGGGCCGGTGTCGGGGCGCGCCACGGCGGAGCCGACCCGGACGGTGGCGTGCAGCACCGAGATGCCGTCGGGGCGGGCGAGCACCGGGTTGAGGGTCAGCGCGCGCACCCGGGGCTGCTCGTCGGCGAGCCGGCCGACCCGCAGCAGCAGGTCCGCCAGGGCCGCCCGGTCCACCGGCGCCGCGCCCCGGTGCCCGCGCAGCAGCGGCGCCGCCCGGGGCTCGTCGACCAGCTCGGCGGCGTCCAGGTCGGTCAGCGGCACCGCCCGCCAGGCCCGGTCGCCGAGCAGCTCGGTGGCGACGCCGCCCAGCCCGAAGCCGACCACCGGGCCGAACGCCGGGTCCTCCACCAGCTCGACCACGCAGGCCACGCCCGGCGCGACCATCGGCTGCACCAGGACGTCCGCGCCGAACAGCGCCGACATCTCCGCGTACGCGCGGTGGACCGTGGCCGCGTCGGGCAGGTCGAGCCGGACCGCGCCGAGGTCGAGGCGGTGCCGCAGGCCAGCGGCGGCGGCCTTGAGGGCCACCGGGAAACCCAGCCGCTGCGCCGCGCCGGCGGCCTCCGCGGCGGAGCGCACCGGCACCGACTCGACCACGTCGATCCCGTACGCCGCGAGCAGCCCCGCCGGATCGAGGGCCTCCGGGCGCAGGGCGGCGTGCGCCGCCTCCCGGTCCACCCCGGACAGCTCCGGCGGCGCCCCGGCGGGCCGGCGCAGCCAGTCCGCGTACGCGGTGACCCGGGCGAGGGCGCGGACGGCCTCCTCCACGCTCGGATAGGCGGGCACCCCCGCGGGTGCCCGGCCGACCAGGAACGTCGCCACGGTCGGCTTGCCGGCGGCGGACGCGCCCGGCAGCGCGGCCGTGAAGTCGGCCTCCGTGTCGGTGAGCTGGCCGGGCAGCGGCGGGGCGAACACCACCACCAGCGCGTCCACCTCGTCGTCGGCGCCCGTCGCGGCGAGCGCGGCGGCGAACTCGCCCGCGCCGGCGCGCGGGCCGACGTCGCGCGGGTAGCCGCGGGCCACGGTGAGCCCCTGCGCGGCGCAGGCGGTGGCCGCCAGCCCCGTCAGCGCCGAGGAGTTGCCGACCACCCCGACGCGCGGCCCGGCCGGCAGCGGCTGGTGGGCCAGCAGCATCCCGACGTCGAGCAGCTCGGCGACGGTGTCCACCCGGATCACGCCGGAGTGGGCGAACAGCGCGGCGACCGCCACCTCGTCCGGCCCGGCGGCCTCGCCCACCCCCGGCGGGCGGGCCGGCGAGGCGAGCGCCACGACGGGCTTGTCCCGGCCGATCCGGCGGGCCAGCCGGGCGAACTTGCGCGGGTTGCCGAAGGTCTCCAGGTACAACATGATCACGTCGGTGCCGGGGTCGTCCTGCCAGTACTGGAGCAGGTCGTTGCCCGAGACGTCGGCCCGGTTGCCGGCCGAGACGAAGCTGGACAGGCCCAGCCCCCGCCGGTCGGCCTCGGCCAGCAGCGCCACCCCGAACGCGCCGGACTGACTGAAGACGCCCACCCGGCCGGGCACCGGCAGCCGGGGGGCGAGGGTGGCGTTGAGGCGTACCGCCGGGTCGGTGTTGGCCACCCCCAGGCAGTTCGGGCCCACCACCCGCATGCCCGCCGCGTGCGCCGCGCGGACCAGCGCCCGCTGCGCGGCCGCGCCCTCGCCACCGGCCTCGGCGAAGCCCGCCGAGATGACCACCAGGCCGTGCACGCCCGCGGCGGCCGCGTCGGCGACGACCTCCGTCGCCGCCTCCGGCGGGACCGCCACCACCGCCAGGTCGACGGGCACGCCGGCACCGGTCGCCGAGGTGTACGCCGGCAGCCCGGCGACCGTCGCCGCGCCCGGATGCACCGGAACCACCGCGCCGGGGTAGCCGCCGTCGCGCAGGTGCCCGAGCACCGCCGCGCCGACACCCTGCCCGGTGGCGCTGGCGCCGTAGACGGCGACGCCGCGCGGGGCGAGCAGCCGGGCGATGGAGCGTGCCTCCGTGCGGTGCTCCCGGCCGCGCTGCACCTGGAGCGTCGCGTCGGTGGGGGCGATCGGGAAGTTCAGGTGCACCACGCCGTCGGCGAACTGCCGCTGCACCTGGTAGCCGAAGTCGGAGAAGACCCGCAGCATCGCGCCGTTGGCCGGCAGCACCTCGGCCACGAAGTTGGCGATCTCGTTGCGGCGGGCCGCGTCGGCCAGGTGCTCCAGCAGCACCGAGCCGACGCCCCGGCCCTGGTAGGCGTCCTCCACCACGAACGCCACCTCGGCGTCCGGCGAATCCGGGCCGAGCCGCTCGTAGCGGCCGACGGCGACGATCCGGTCGCCGACCAGCACCACGAACGCCTCCCGGTCACGGTGGTCGACGTTGACGAAGCGCTGCAGGTCCCGCTCCGGGATGCGCGGGTACGGCGAGAAGTAGCGCAGGTAGCGGGTGCGCTCGGAGAAGCGCGAGTGCATCGCCACGATGCCCGGCGCATCCGACGGGCGGATCGGGCGCAGCTGCACGGTGGTGCCGTCGCTGAGCAGCACGTCCACCGGTTGTTCCACCGTGGTCACCTGTGCGGTCCCTTCCGCCCGCCGGATCAGTCGCGCGGGTCGTGCGGGTCGAGCCCGAACAGCGGGAAGGCGGTCTTGCGGGCCGCCGCGATCGCCCGGTCCACCGCGCTCGGCTCGCCCGTCGGCTGCCACGGCTCGTACGCCGGGTCGACGTCGTCGGTCATCCGCAGCGGGATCTGCCGGCCCGGCCGACGCGCGGCGGCCAGTTCCCGCCACGCCGGCGGGGTCAGCGTCGCCGGGGCGATCGGGTCCCCGGTGGCCACCGCGAGCAGGTGCGTCCAGGCCCGGGGCACCACCTCGACCAGGGCGTACCCGCCGCCGCCGGTGGCCACCCAGCGCCCCTCGCAGAGCTCGTCGGCGAGCGCCCGCAGGGCCAGGTAGGTGGCGCGCTGCCCGTCGACGGAGAGGTTCAGGTCGGCCAGCGGGTCGAGCCGGTGGCCGTCGGCGCCGCACTGGGTGACGAGCACCTGCGGCCGGAACGCGCGCAGCACCGACGGCACCACCGCGTGGAAGGCGCGCTGCCAGCCGGCGTCGTCCACGCCGGGCGGCAGCGGGAGGTTGACGGCGCTGCCCTGGGCGCCCGGGCCGCCCGTCTCGTCCGGGAAGCCGCTGCCCGGGAAGAGCGCCAGGGGCGTCTCGTGCACGCTGACCGTGAGCACCCGTGGGTCGTTCCAGAAGACCTGCTGCACCCCGTCGCCGTGGTGCACGTCCACGTCCACGTACGCGACCCGCTCGGCGCCCAGGTCGAGCAGGCGGGCGATGGCCACCGCGGGATCGTTGTAGACGCAGAACCCGGACGCGCGGGCCGGCATGGCGTGGTGCAGGCCACCGGCCACGTTGACCGCCCGCCGGGCCTCGCCCCGCCAGACCGCCTCGGCCGCCGCCACCGTCGCGCCGGCGATCAGCGCGCTCGACTCGTGCATCCCGTCGAAGACCGGGTTGTCGGAGGTGCCCAGCCCGAAGCCGGCGAAGAGCGGATCGCGGGGGGCCACGCGCACCGCCGCGAGGTAGCGCGGGTCGTGCACCCGGCTCAGCAGCGCGTCGTCGGCCGGCTCCGGCTTGACCAGCCGCACCCCGGGACGCGCGAGGACACCCAACTCCCGGGCGAGGGCGAAGGTCAGCTCCACCCGTACCGGGTCGAGGGGATGGTCCCCCATGTCGTAGGCGAGCAGCGACTCGTCCCACACCACCACCGTGTCGTCGGACATGCGCCCATCGTCGCACGCGCACCCCGGCACGCCCGTGCACGCGCTGCTCAGCCGCCCGGTGTCGCCCCGGTTTGCGCCGTTCCGCCCAGCCGCCCACGTCGGCCCGGCACCCGGCGCCGCTCAGCCGGTCGGGGTCGGGCCCGTGGCCACCGGGCGGGACGGGTCGGCGACCCAGTTGCTCCACGATCCGACGTAGAGCGCCGCGTCCGCCCGGCCGGCCAGGTGCAGCGCGAACACGGCCTGCGCGGCGGTCACCCCCGACCCGCAGTACGCCCCGACCGGCCGGTCGTCGCTGACCCCGGCGGCGGCGAAGCGCTCGCGCAGCGCGTCGACGGCGGGGAACCGCCCCTCGGCGACGTACTCGGGCGCGGGCAGGTTCACCGCGCCGGGGACGTGCCCGGCGACCGGGTCGACCGGCTCCGTCTCGCCCCGGTAGCGCGGGGCGGCGCGCACGTCGAGCAGGACGCCCTCGCCGGCCGCGGCCAGCCGGGCCGCCTCCCCCGCGTCGAGCACCGGCAGCGCGCCGGGGCGCACCTCGACGTCGCCCGGCTCCGGGGTCGGCGCCGCCGTGCTGGTGGGCAGCCCCGCCGCCCGCCACGCCGGGAAGCCGCCGTGCAACAGCCGTACCGGCCGGTGGCCCGCCCAGCGCAGGGTCCACCAGGCGCGGGCGGCCGCCATGCCGTCGCCGCCGTCGTACACCACGACGGGGTGACCGGCGCGCACGCCGGCGGCCCGCAGCGCGGCCCGCAACGCGGCGGGCTCGGGCAGGGGGTGGCGCCCGGCGGGGCCGGGCGGCCCGCAGAGCGCGGTGTCCAGGTCGACGAAGACCGCGCCGGGCAGGTGGCCGGCGGCGTAGTCCTCCCGACCGGGAGGCCCGGCGAGGCGCCAACGGACGTCGAGCAGCGTGGGCGGATCGGCCTGGCCGAGTTCGACCGCGAGTCGGTCGACCTCCACCAACAGATCCTCGGTTGCGGACATGGCGTCCAGTCAACACCATCCCGGCACGGACCTGGCGGTTCGCCGTGGGGCGTTCGGTGAACGTCGAGGTAGCATCGTTGGCCGGAGGTCCGCTGACGTGAAGCATGATCTGGTCGACACGACCGAGATGTACCTCAAGACCATCCTCGAGCTGGAGGAGGAGGGGGTTCCGCCGCTGCGTGCCCGGATCGCCGAGCGGTTGGGGCAGAGCGGCCCGACCGTCAGCCAGACCGTGGCCCGGATGGAACGCGACGGCCTGCTCACCGTCGAGGGTGACCGGCACCTGGCCCTCACCGCGCACGGCCGCAGCAACGCGGTCTCCGTGATGCGCAAGCACCGGCTCGCCGAGTTGCTGCTGGTCAACGTCATCGGGATGCCCTACGAGGAGGCCCACGAGGAGGCCTGCCGGTGGGAGCACGTGATGAGCGACGCCGTCGAGAAGCGGGTCTACGACCTGCTCAACCGGCCGACCCGTTCCCCCTACGGCAACCCGATCCCGGGGCTGGAGGAGCTGGGCACGCCGGAGCAGGCGACCGCCACCCCGATCGAGGGTGAGCGCAACCTGGCGTTCCCCGGGCTCTCCGGGCCGGTCGTGGTGCGGCGGATCTGCGAGAGCGTGCAGACCGACGCCGACGTGCTCCGGCAGCTGCACGCGGCCGGCGTCGACCCGGGCGCGACCGTGACGGTGGCGCAGGAGCGCGACGGGGTGTCCATCGACCGCTCCGGCGACCGCATCAGGCTGCCCCGCGAGGTCGCCTCCCGCGTCTTCGTCGCCGCACACTGACCCGCCGCGCCGGTGACGGTCAGACGGCGCGGGTGTCGAGCTGCTGGGCCAGGGCGACGAGGGCGGTGGTGAGCTTCTCGGCCTCCGCCCTGTCGGCGTCGCCCGGGGTGGCGTAGCGCAGGGTGGCGAGGCGTCCCTCGGCGGCCAGCCAGCCCACCTCCGCGACCGGGCCGAGTGCGCCCTTGGCCGAGGTGGTCCGCCGGTAGGCCTTCTGGCCCAGCCCGGTGACCTTGGCCGCCTTCTCCGGCACCACGTCGGCGGTGAAGGTCGCCGCGTCGATCGACGTCCGGGTGACGGTCAGCGTCAGCTCCGGCAGGGCCTCCCGACCGGCGCGCACCACGCAGGTGTGGCTGTCGCCCGTCGCGCTGGCGGCCGCCACGTCGAAGCGGACGCCGGCGTGCTGCTCGATCACGCCGAAGTCCAGCAGCCGGCACGCCCCGCCGGACGAGGCGGCGGCCACGTCGGCCGTGACCGGCGCGGGCGGCGGTACGGCCACCGGTTCCGCCTCCGCGCCGCAGCCCGTCACCAGCAGCGCCACCAGCCCGACGCCCACCATCCGCCCGCGCACGACCACTCCTTCGCTGTCCACCCCGACGTGTCCGCCGGAAACCGTACGATGTGACCCGCCCGTGCGGTAGCCCTGCGGCGGACGTGTCGAGACGTGGCCGGTGTTCGGCCGGGCGCTCAGTCGTCGACGTACGGGCAGTGCCGGCAGCCACGCCCGCAGCAGGTGCCGCGCCGGGCCAGGAAGCCCGCGCTGAGCACGAAGAGACCGCTGGCCGGGTCGAGGTAGCCGGCCGCACCGGCGCCGAGGGCGGCGGCGTGCGCCGCCAGGATCCGCTCCCGGTCCGGGTGCTCCGGCGGCAGCCGGGACGGGTGCGGCTCGGTCAGCGGCCGGTCCGCCAGCGGTCGTCGCTCTCCGGTCACCGGCGCAGTCTAGAGAAACGCCCGTCGAGCCCCGCTCCGGACCGCGCCCACCGGCCACCGGATCTCGCAGGTCGCGGCGCGGGGCTCGGTAGGCGTGGGCACGGCGCGTGCGGCACCGCGAGCCGACGCGCCGGATAACCAGTGGCGTCGATCCGGACGGGGCCGGCAGGCTGACCGGATGGACCACGGACGGGACGGGCGCCTGCGACCGAAGTCGGCCTCCGGGACATCGGCGATCTCCCCGCGGCGCACACCGCCCCGCACCGGGAATCCGACGTGACGCAGCAGGCCACCACGCCCGTCGGAGGTGCCGCCCCCAGGCGGCCCTCGCTGCTGCGTACCCGCAACTTCGCGCTGCTCCTGGCCGGGCAGACGGTCAGCGAGCTGGGTACCCGGGTCTCCAGCGTGGCGGTGCCACTGCTCGCCGCCGGCACGCTCGACGCCAGCGTCTTCCAGGTCGCGATGCTGACCACGCTCGCCTGGCTGCCGTACCTGATCTTCTCGCTGCCGGCCGGGATCCTCGCCGACCGGGTCGACCAGCGGCGGCTGATGGTCGTCTGCGACCTGGGCCGGGCCGCGCTGCTGCTGTCGGTGCCGGTGGTCGCCCTGGCCGACCGGCTCACCCTCGGCTACCTGTACGCGGTGGTCGGGCTCAGCGGCGTGCTCACCGTCCTGTTCACGGTGGCCTACAAGAGCATGCTGCCGAGGCTGGTGCCGTCGGACCGCCTCGTGGACGCCAACGCGAAGCTCACCGTCGGCCAGGACTCCGCCGAGCTCGTCGGCCCGACGATCGGCGGCGTGCTGGCCGGTCTGGTCGGCGCCGCGAGGACGTTCGTCGTCACCGCCGTCGCCTTCGCCGTGAGCGGGTTGACCCTGCTGCTGATCCGGGAGGCGCCGGCGGAGCCCGCGCCACGGCGCGAGCGGGTGCCGCTGCGGGTGGAGATGACCGAGGGGCTGGGCTTCATCCGCCGCCAGCCGATCCTGCGCAGCATCCTCGCCTGCACCACCACCTCGAACTTCTTCGTCACGGCGTCCGGCTCCATCGAGGTGGTCTTCCTGCTGCAGGAGCTGCACGCGCCGCCGGCCCTGGTCGGGCTCGTCTACTCGGTCAGCGCCGTGGGCGGGCTCGTGGTGGGCGCGTTCGCCGCCCGGTTGACCGCGTGGCTCGGCTCGGCCCGGGTGATCTGGGTGGCGATGGCCGCGCCGGGCCCGCTCTACCTGCTCATGCCCCTGGCGCAGCCCGGTTGGGGCGTGCTGCTCTACGGCACCGGCCTGGCCGCGTTCTCCGCCAACGTGGTGCTCTACAACGTGGCCGCCATGACGTACCGGCAGCGGATCACCCCGCCCGCGCTGCTCGGCCGGGTGAACGCGGCGTTCCTCTGGGTCTGCTTCGGCGTCATCCCGTTGGGCGCGCTCACCGGCGGCACGCTCGCCAGCCAGCTCGGGCTGCGGCCGGCGCTGTGGATCTGCGTGCTCGGCACGTGGAGCGCGGCGCTCTTCGTCGTCGTCTCCCCGCTGCGGCGGATGCGGGACCTGCCGGCGACCTGACCGGCCGACGTCGCAGCCGAGTCCGGCGGGGCCGGACTCCGGCGGTCAGGCCGCACGTCCGGCGGGTGACCCGGGCGCCCGCCCCCTGCGTACGGAAGCACGTTGGCTTTCCGCTCCGCCCGGCCTATGGTGGCTGCATGTGTTCGACCGGTCAGCAGAACAGCACCGCCGTCGTGGTGACGGCGGCGCCCGCTGCTGCCTGCCGGTGCGCCCTGCGGGTGAACGTGGCGACCCGGGTGGTGCGATCCGCGGTCGCGCCGTCGTGCGCCGGCTCGGTCGCCTCCCGACTGCCGAGCCCCGCCGGACGTGGCCCTCCGTGAACCGGTTGCAACTCTTGCGAACGGCCACCAGGGCGAAGCTATCCAGCTTCGGCCCTTTTTCTTTTTCTCCAGGGAGCTACGCCATGACCACGCCCACCCAGTCCAGCGAGCAGAAGTGGCTCGACGACCTGCGTACGACACTGACCAACGACTTCGAGGCGCAGACCGTCCGGCTGACGCAGCTCACCGCCGACACCGGCGACCCGGGCGAGGCGCACACCCAGAGCGCGCTGATCGCCGCCACCCGCCGCAGCATCGAGCAGATCAGCGGGGCGCTGCGCCGCCTCGCCGAGGGCCGCTACGGCATCTGCGAGCGCTGCTCCGCCGCGATCCCCCGGGAGCGCCTGGAGGTGCTGCCGCACGCCCGCTTCTGCGTGCCCTGCCAGCAGAAACAGCAGTGACGTACGCGGGCTGCCGTGCCGGAGGACGGCGCGGCAGCCCGCCCGGGTCAGCCGAACCAGGTCATCGCCTGGCCGTGCGGGCGCGTCCAGGCGAGTGGCCGGCCGTCCAGCGCGAGCACGTTGTGCAGCGCCTCGTCCGGCGGCTCCGGCAGCGCGTCGTGGGGCAGCACGTCCGGGGACTCGTTGGAGATCCAGTGGCCGGGCAGCCGGCGTACCACGTCGGCGAACGCCGTCCGGCGCGGTGCCGACACCTGGTAGAGCACGGAGGTGTGGAACACCACCAGCGTCGCGCCGGCCGGCGCCCGCGCGGCCAGCGCGGGCAGGTCGTCCACCAGGTCGCCGTGCGCGAGCAGCGGCGGGTCGGACGCGGCGACGGCCGCGGCGGCCCGCAACCGGGCGCGGCGGTGCGTGTGCTCCGGCCAGATGAGAGCGTCGAGCCAGGCGACGTCCGCCGGATCGGTCACCCGCAGCGGATTCAGGTCGAGGCCGGCCCGCCACACCACCTCCGGCAGCCGCTTTGGCGGGGTCAGGCCGGTGGCCGCGCATTCGAGGACCGGCCCGCCCGTGCCGAGCGCGTGGCCGCCGTAGCGGTAGGCGTACCGGTCGGGGTGGAGGCAGAGCCCGGCGGACGCGCCGACCTCCAGCAACGCCAGCGGCTGCGGCAACGCGGCGAGCACCGGCAGCAGTACGGCACACCGCCCGGGCTCGTTCGTCTGGGTCGCGCGGGTGCGCAGCTCCGCCTCGATCGCCGGCCAGTTCGCCAGCGCGAAGTCGCGGAAGGCCGCCGGGTCGTCGACGGGTCCGCCGAGCAGCCGTACGACGCCGAAGAGCAGGTTCGGCTGCCGCCTCGCCTGCGGTAACGGGGCAAGCAGGGCGAGCACCTCTTCGTCGCGGGAGACGGCGAGGGAGAGTCGCTCGTACGTCGGCGACACGCCGCGCGCCTCCCGGATGGCGAACTCGGCGTACGCCTCGGCGGTCTTCATGTCCCGATCATCGCCGATGCCACGCGTTCTCCGTTGCCCGTGCCGCCCTCGGTCGCTGCGCTCGTCGCCGGGCCTCCGGGAAGCGCCCGGACGATGACGCCCCGTCCCCCAGGGGGATGAAGTGGACAGACGTCCACCAACGAGCGGGGCGGGTCGGCGGATATCCGCCGACCCGCCCCGCTCGGTTCGTACGTCAGCTGCAACCGCTGGTGGAGCCGCAGCCCTCGCAGACGTAGCAGCTACCGGCCGGGCGCATCTTCGTGCCACAGGTGAAGCAGAGCGGCGCGTCGGCGGCCTTGCCGATCACGGCCTCCAGCAGTTCGGTGCTGGAACCCACGGACGGCGCCGGCTTGGCCGCGGCGATGCCGGCGGTCTCCTGCGCCGGCTGGGCGATCGGGCCGGTCTTCGGCTCGGTCGGCGCCTCGACCGGGGCGGAGGAGGCCATCGCGGTGAGGTCCGCACCGCTCGCCTCCGCCTCCGCCTCGGCCCGCAGCTGGGCGGCCCGCTCGCTGGCGGTGAAGATGCCCAGCTCCGCGCGGCGCTCGTACGGCAGGAAGTCCAGCGCCAGGCGACGGAAGATGTAGTCCATCACCGAGGCGGCCATCCGCACGTCCGGGTCGTCGGTCATGCCGGCCGGCTCGAAGCGCATGTTGGTGAACTTGCTGACGTACGTCTCCAGCGGGACGCCGTACTGCAGACCGATGGAGATGGCCACCGAGAAGGCGTCCATCACGCCGGCCAGGGTCGAGCCCTGCTTCGACATCTTGAGGAAGACCTCGCCGAGGCCGTCGTCCGGGTAGGACGAGGCGGTGAGGTAACCCTCGGCGCCGCCGACGGAGAAACTGACGGTCTGGGACGGGCGCTTCTTCGGCAGGCGCTTGCGCACCGGGCGGTACTCGACGACCTTCTCGACGACCTTCTCCACCTCGGCGGGGGCGGCTTCGGTGGCCTTGTTGGACTTCGCCACCGACAGCGGCTGGCCGACCTTGCAGTTGTCGCGGTAGATCGCCAGCGCCTTGAGGCCCAGCTTCCAGCCCTCGAAGTAGATCTTCTCGACGTCCTCGACGGTCGCCTGCTCCGGCATGTTGACCGTCTTGGAGATGGCGCCGGAGACGAACGGCTGGACGGCCGCCATCATCCGCACGTGACCCATCGGGGCGATGGACCGCTCGCCCATCGCGCAGTCGAAGACCGGGTAGTGCTCCGGCTTCAGGCCCGGGGCGTCGACCACGTGGCCCTGGTCGGCGATGTGCTCGACGATCGCCTCGACCTGCTCCTCGGGGTAGCCGAGGCTGCGCAGGGCGCGCGGCACGGTCTGGTTGACGATCTGCATCGAGCCGCCGCCGACCAGCTTCTTGAACTTGACCAGCGCCAGGTCCGGCTCCACGCCGGTCGTGTCGCAGTCCATCATGAAGCCGATGGTGCCGGTCGGCGCGAGCACGCTGGCCTGCGCGTTGCGCCAGCCGAACTTGTCACCGAGCTTGTTGCCCTGGGTCCACTGCTTCGTCGCCTCGCGGACGATCGCGGTGGCCACGGTGCCCGAGGGCTTGATCTCGTCGTTGGCGGCGGCGTGCTTGCGCATGACCCGCTTGTGCGGCTCGGCGTTGCGGGCGTAGCCGTCGTACGCGCCGACGACGCCGGCCAGCTCGGCCGAGCGGCGGTAGGCGGTGCCGGTCATCAGCGAGGTGATCGCCGCGGCGACCGAACGGCCCTGCTCCGAGTCGTAGGGCAGGCCGGAGGCCATCAGCAGGGCGCCGAGGTTGGCGTAGCCGATGCCGAGCTGCCGGTAGGCACGGGTGGTCACGCCGATCTTCTCCGTCGGGAAGTCGGCGAAGCAGATCGAGATGTCCATCGCGGTGATGACGAACTCGACGGACCGGACGAACTTCTCCACCTCGAAGCCGCCGTCGGCGCGGAGGAACTTCATCAGGTTGAGCGAGGCCAGGTTGCACGAGGAGTTGTCCAGGTGCAGGTACTCCGAGCACGGGTTCGACGCGGTGATCCGGCCGGTCTCCGGGCAGGTGTGCCAGTCGTTGATGGTGTCGTCGTACTGCAGGCCGGGGTCGGCGCACTCCCAGGCGGCGTGGGAGATGGTGCGGAACAGGTTCTTGGCGTCGATGGTCTCGATGACCGCGCCGTCGAGCCGGCCGCGCAGGTCGAAGCCGCCGCCGTTCTCCACGGCGGTCATGAACTCGTCGGAGACCCGGACGGAGTTGTTGGCGTTCTGGTACTGCACGCTGACGATGTCGGCGCCGCCGAGGTCCATGTCGAACCCGGCGTCGCGCAGCGCGCGGATCTTGTCCTCCTCGCGCGCCTTGGTGACCACGAACTCCTGGATGTCCGGGTGGTCCACGTCGAGGATGACCATCTTGGCCGCGCGCCGGGTGGCGCCGCCGGACTTGATGGTGCCGGCGGAGGCGTCCGCGCCGCGCATGAAGCTGACCGGGCCGGAAGCGTTGCCGCCGGAGGAGAGCAGCTCGCGGGAGGAACGGATCCGGGAGAGGTTCACGCCGGAGCCGGAGCCGCCCTTGAAGATCAGCCCCTCCTCCTTGTACCAGTCCAGGATGGAGTCCATCGAGTCGTCGACGGCCAGGATGAAGCAGGCGCTGACCTGCTGCGGCGACGGCGTGCCGACGTTGAACCAGACCGGCGAGTTGAAGCTGAACACCTGGTGCAGCAGCATCCAGGTCAGCTCGTGGGCGAAGATCTCGGCGTCGGCGGGGCCGGCGAAGTAGCCGTACTCCTCACCCGCCGTGCGGTAGGTGGTGACCACCCGGTCGATGAGCTGCCGCAGCGACCACTCCCGATCCGGGGTGCCGATGGCGCCCCGGAAGTACTTGGTGGTCACGATGTTGGCGGCGTTGACGCTCCACGACTCCGGGAACTCGACGCCACGCTGCTCGAAGTTGACCGAGCCGTCCCGCCAGTTCGTCATGACGACGTCGCGGCGCTCCCAGGCGACCTCGTCGTAGGGGTGCACCCCCTCGGTCGTCCACACCCGCTCGATCTTGAGCCCCGCGCCGGCCTTGTTCCGTGCCCTGCTGGTTGTCACACCGTCCCCCGACATCTCATCCGCCCCCTCGCCCGCGCGGCAACCGCCGCCCGATCCGACTGTCGTCACCTGCAAAGAAAAATCAACTGGTACGGCCGGCGGCCTCGGCCGCGTCGGCCCCGGCGCCCTCCCGGGCGCGCGCGGCGGCCCGCAGCGTCTCGATCTCCCGCTCGAAGTCGGCGAGCGAGTCGAACGACCGGTAGACGCTGGCGAACCGCATGTAGGCCACCTCGTCCAGGTCCCGCAGCGGGCCCAGGATGGCCAGCCCCACCTCGTGGCTGGGGATCTCGGCGGCCCCCTTGGCCCGGACGGTCTCCTCGACCTTCTGCGCGAGCAGGGCGATCGAGTCGTCGTCCACGGGCCGGCCCTGGCACGCCTTGCGCACCCCGCCGATGATCTTCGTACGGCTGAACGGCTCGGTGACCCCGCTGCGCTTGACGACCGCGAGGACCGCCTCCTCCACCGTGGTGAACCGCTTGCCGCACTCCGGGCAGGACCGCCGCCGGCGGATCAACTGGCCGTCGTCGGCCTCCCGCGAGTCGACGACCCGGGAGTCGGCGTGTCGGCAGTACGGACAGCGCATCCGGCCCGGCCTCCTTCGTCGATCGCGGGCGCCCCGAGCCGCCCGCCGGGCACGCGTCGACGCGACGGAGCCATCTGTCGATGGTCTTCGCCGTGTCGACGGTGCCGGAGTGCGGTCGGTAGTCGAACCCAACCTGTAGGCGACTTACGCCCATGTGACTACTACATCTAGGGGTCGACCGTAGGCCGCTGCGGATCGGAGGTCAAGTTGGCCGGCGTGTCCGGCGCGTCACCGGGTTCCCGCGTCGACGGGTGCCGCCCCCACCGCAGGACCAACCGTCCGACGCCCTCGCGGGTTACCGGTCCGACCGCGACGAAACGGCCGACGACCGGACGAAAGTCGAACACCCGTTCGATCCGACGTACCATTTATCAGAACGTGAGTACGAGCGGAGCGGTTTTTCATCCCGACACGCCGAGCAAGGTCGTACAGATGTTTGAAAATGACCGATCTCACCTATACGGTCTTGAAGAACCGGGCGCGGGTCCTCCGTACGCCGGTCGACCCGCACCACCGCACGCACCACGAGCCGCCGAGGCACCCAGCGCCGACCAGGGAGGACGGACGTGACCGACGATCGGGCCAGCCGGCCGAAGAGCCCGCAGCAGATCACCGAGGCGGGTCCGCCGGCCACCCGACGCCGCGGCGCCGCGCGCGGCCGGACCGGGCAGCCCGCCGTGCGCGCGGTCACCCCGGTGGTCAGCGCCTTCCCCGAGCCGGCGACGGTGGACCTCACCGCCCGGCAGCGCCGGATCCTGGAGTTCATCCGCACGTGGGTCGAGCGCCACGGCTACCCGCCGAGCGTGCGCGAGATCGGCGAGGCCGTCGGTCTCGTCTCGCCGTCGAGCGTCGCCTACCAGCTCAAGGAGCTGGAGAAGAAGGGCTTCCTGCGTCGCGACCCCAACCGGCCGCGCGCCGTGGACGTCCGCGCGCCCGCCGAGGTCGACGACGAGCTGGCCCGCTCACAGCGTCCCGCCCCGGCCTACGTGCCGATGCTGGGCCGGATCGCGGCCGGCGGCCCGATCCTGGCCGAGCAGGCCGTCGAGGACATCTTCCCCCTCCCCCGCGAGCTGGTGGGTGAGGGCGAGGTCTTCATGCTCCAGGTCAAGGGCGACTCGATGCTCGACGCGGCGATCTGCGACGGCGACTGGGTCGTGGTCCGGCAGCAGCCGACGGCCGAGGTCGGCGACATCGTCGCCGCCATGCTCGACGGCGAGGCGACCGTGAAGACCTACCGCCGCCGCGACGGCCACGTCTGGCTCATGCCGCAGAACCCCGCCTTCGACCCGATCCCCGGCGACGACGCCACCATCATGGGCCGGGTCGTCGCGGTGCTGCGCCGCATCTGACCCGCCATCGCCGCGGGTGGCCGCCGAGGGCGGTCACCCGGGGCACGCCCACGCGAGCCACGTCGCCACCGGGGAAACGCGTCACGCGGCCGTCCACCGGCGCGCGGCGGCGTCCCCGCCCCGCCGGTGTCTGGCTGGAGGCCATCCCGGCACCCTCCGCAGGACGGTCGGGCTAGCCCGGCGGAGATCAGTAGCGGTCGCCCTGGTAGCCCCGCCCGCCACCGGGCACGTGACGGTAGCCGCGACCGTCGTCGGGGCCGTCGTCACGCCGACGGACCGGCCGCTGGCCACGGGGGTCCGATTCGTCGCCCCGACGCGGCGGCTCGGCCCGGCCACCGCCGTAGACGCCACCGCCCGGCTGCCCGCCGCCGTAGACACCGCCCCCGGGGCGACCGCCGCCCTGCCGTCCGCCCCCACCGCCGCCCTGGCGGCCACCGCCACCCTGGCGCCCACCGGGCGGCGACCCACCCAGGCCGGGCGGCCCGTCGACCGGCGGACGACCGCCACCGTAGACACCGCCGCCGGCGGGAGCCGGACGGGCGCCACCGTAGACACCGCCGCCAGCCGGGCGGGCGCCGCCACGGCCCCCGCCGCCGGCCGGCGCGGGACCGCCGCGCCCGCCACCGAAGTCG